>DASYWB010000501.1:0-16097 GCA_035936495.1 Thermomicrobiales bacterium | reverse complement strand
TCGTCCTGCGCCACCGCCCGCTGGTAGCTCTTGCCGATCAGACCCGTGGCGGAAAACGCCGCGGCCGCACCCGTCGCCCCCTTGACAACGGTCCGCCGCGACATTGGGCGACCAACGATCGGCAGGTTCCGGTTCTTTCGTGTCATGCTTTCCTCCTAGACGTCTGTGTCGAAGGCGATTTGCCATGCGCCGGGCCAAATTCACCGACATATCCGTGCTCGCTAGCGAGAGTTTCGCGCCAACCAACGTTACAGGATACGTCGATGGCCTCGGAGCGGTGATAGCATAGCGCTCCTATCGGTGCTGTCAACAACCGTTATAGCGAAGTGCCAAGAGACGCCGATCACAACCATTGCGAGCATAGGATAAGGGAAGGTACACGCAGTGCGGCAAACCGAAACGACCATGGGTGAATGGCGGCGTATCTACGCGACGCGCCTAACCAGCTTTCGCGCGCCCCAGGGCGCCCACCGGATTACCGGACCTCCTACGCGACCTTGCCGCGGTTGCTGGACTGAGTTCCGTCGAACTCAACGATCCACAGCATCTAACCAACGCGAATTGATCGGTTGCCGCGGTGAGTCCCGCGGTAGACGAGGTGGTGGCATTCGTAGCCGATCACGTCATCATCTGCTGGCGGAGGACGGTTTCGACTATCCATTGCGGGCGGATCGCGCCAGCGGCTGCGACCTGGCAGTAGATGGGTTGCGACGTGTGACCTCGCAGGGCAACCTGAGGACCGTCTAGCCACTCCTCCCGACAACCGACATCCTGGTCGTCAGCGCGCCTGTGTTAGCGGCGATTGCCGCCGTCGATCCAACCACCATGGGCCCCGAGGAAATCGCCATGTCTGTTTTGTCACCCGAGGAAAGGCCGGGCATTGTTGTCGTAACACTTGGTGCGAAGGGGCGATTCCCGGGTCTGCCGAGGAAACTGTCTCAGCGAGCCCACGCCACGTTGTCGTCATAGACACCTCGGGGGCGGGTGACGCATTATCGGTGCATTCGCCGCTGCTCTGGCGCGCCGTGAACGGTTGCGGGAGGCCATCCATTACGGCGCGGTAGCGGGAACCCGGGCGGTCACCAGACCGGGCGCTCTAGCAGGACAACCGATCCGCGAAGAGATTATCAGTCGAATGTAGGAACTTGTGTTGTGCGCGACAACATCAAGCGCGGCTTCCATGTGTGAACAGACTAGCCGTGGCTGCACCACTTCACATGGATGAATCGAATCAATGAGCGTGAGCCGAAGGTACGGTCTAAGATCCCCAGGCCGGCCGTCGAGTACTAGCGCTTCGCGCGAATCTTCTTGACGGGCGTGACCGGCTCGTCATCTAGCGCGTAGCGGGTGATGTCGTTGAGTTGCTCCTCAAACCAGTTGCCCACGTCATCGCTCTCGACGGCGCGGCGCAACCGCTCGGCACGTCTTCGCCTCTCTCGTAGAGGCATCGTGACCGCTCGGTAGATCGCGTCCGCCGTGCCTTCGACATCGGCCGGCGCGACGATCAGGGGGTCATTGCCGAGCTGGATTGCGGCACCGGCGCCTTCCGAGAGGATCAAGACGCCGTTCCGCTCGTTCAGCAGGCTTCCTTCCTTGGCGACCAGGTTCATGCCATCGATCATCGAGTTGACGAGCAGCACGTCGTACCACTTCATCGCGGCCAGCGCGCGTGGATAGTTCTCACCCATGATCAGGTGAACCGGCTGCCAGCCGGTTTCGACGTTCGCGTACTTGGCGTTGATGCGCCCAACGACCGAGCTGACATCATCCAGGTAGTTCTGGTATTCCGGCACGTCCATCCGTGATGGGACGGTAATGGCGATGAAGTTCACCCTCCCTTGAAATTCTGGGTGAGCCTCAAGAAACCGGTCGAACGCGGAGAAACCGCGGACGATGTTCTTGCTCGGCTCGGCACGGTCCACTCGCAAGACGGTGAACTCGTTGCCATGGGTGGAAAGATACTGCTCATAGCCGCGGGCCTCGGGGCCATAGGCAAACCGGCGAACCGCCTCGACGTCGATAGAGATGGGGTACGATCGGACCTCGATGCGGCGGCCCTCCCACTCGACAGCGCACGCGTTGTAGTCGACCGCAACGTCCGGAACGTAGGCCTCGCAGGTGTACATAAAGGACCGCGCGTGGGCCGGGGTCTGAAAGCCGACGATATCGTTCCCGAGCATGCCCTCACAGATGGCCCGGCGCATCGCCATTGGTAACAGCCGCCAGTAGTCGGGGTCGGGCCAGGGGATATGCACGAAGTGCTGCAATACCGCTTCCGGCTGGCGTTCTCGGATCATCCCTCCGCACAGATACAGGTGATAGTCCTGGAGCATGATGATCGGCGGCTCGTCGCAGTGTTCGCAGGCCGCGAGAATCTCGTCCGCGAAGAGGCGGTTCACTTCCACGTAGCCGTCACGCCAGGCCGCCCAGGTGTCCGCCGTGATGTCCGGACTGCGCGGGGTGTCCCAGAGATAGTGCTGCAGAAACCAGAGCAGGGGATTGCTAATCACGTTGTAGTACTGGTGATAGCTCTGCGCGGATGGCACCACGAAGCGCAGCCGGAAGTCAGGGTTGCCGCCCTCGGCCTCGGGTGAGATGAGCGCCTCGTCCGTTTCCTCGGCGCGTTTGGCGCGGGCGCGGTCCCCCTCGGTCATCGCGGCCGCGACCCAGATCGGCTGCCGGTCCTTGGCGATAGCGCTCACCGCCGTGACCACCCCTCCACTTCCCTTGCGGGAAGTAAACGACCCGTCCGGCTCCTGCGCAAATGTCACCGGGCCACGGTTGGAGGCGATGATGAGGGTACGCTTTCCAAGCAAACCGCCCATTCCGTCCTCGGAGGAACTCGACTTCGTCGCTCCTTTCGTCGTCGCCGAGGTTGCCATACAGTACCCCTCCTTCGCGGGCCAGCGTTATCTTCTCCGAGCCACTCAGCACCAACCCACCGCGCTTTCGACTGGCTCATCCTGCATTATTGGCGCGGATTCATCCCATTATGCAGATTTTCCGTCGCCGCGCATCGCCACGGACGGTTCACCTACCAGCGAACAGGTTGTGCGAAAATGGCTTCATGCGCGGTATGCTTACCACGACGACCCGACTCCATGTCTCGGAATGGAGTTCGCCGCGACGGGAAAGGGCTTGCTCGCATGGCCGCCATGCACATCCCTGAGAGATCCATTTCGTCCCCAGTAGGTGCCGCTCGGCAATGCCCCTGGTGTGGAAGCGACCAGTTGAGCTTCATCTCGCGTGGCTACACTGGTCCAACTGACGAGGTGGATCAATACTTCACGTGCCGATCTTGCGACAAGGCAACCTACGAGATCGTCGCGAAGTCCGCGCGTGAGATGCGACTCGGCCGGTATCGAGCCGGCGCTATCTACAAGGAACCTTCGACGCGGGAGCGGTATCGCATCAATCGGGTCCTGAAGGTTGGGATCAACGAATTCTTGATCTACCTTCAGCCTCTGGTCAAGAGCACGTCAGGAGCGGGCTCCTAGCCGCTCGTCGCTCCGTCGGCATCCGTGGCTCCCGGTACAGCCTCTTGGGGCGCCAAACGCGAGCTCGTCCGGTCCCATCGCCAGAGGACTTGACCCGGCTCCAGATGGACACCGCCGAGCCATCGCTCCGGATACCCCTCGTCGGCCCAATCGTCCCGTCCTTCCATCACCGCGCGCCCCCGGTCCGTGATCTCCAATGCCGCGCCCTGATCGTCATCCTGATACGAGCTAGCTGCTAAGCTGCCGCCGTCGGCAATTCGGACGAGCGGTCGGGTGGCTTCGGTCAGCCGGCGGAGATGCAACGCGTAGGCCCTGTCGCTCAGGAACGGCGCTGGCTCCATGTCCTGGGTCGCGCGAAAGAGATCCCCGAGGGTACGAGGCCTTTCCGCCAAGACCTGCAATGTGGCGCGTTCAGTCCGCGACAGCCCATCGCCCACCGCGGGGAATTGCTCGAGATGCCTTCGCAACGCCGGGGCGAGGTAGGGTAGACGCCGCGTATCTTCACCGAGAAATGCTTCGATCGCGGCCGGGTCAGGCGACCTGAATGCGTCCCAACCTCGCTGGGCCAGCCGGAAATCATCCAAGGTCAAAGCCCGCCGGCGCTCGTGGAGCTCCGCTAGCTGATCGGGATCGAGCTGACTAAGCCCGTGGAACGGCTCGACACCAGGGTAGCGATCGGTGGTCACGAGGGTGAGGCGCTTGCCTTCACCGCCACGCGCGGCGAAGCGGTCAAACGCCTGGAGCAGCTGTAATTGGTCGGTCAGGTCGTGCTCGAACCAGAAGACGACCTCGTCGTAATCCTTGAACCGGAGGAGCTCGGAATCGCGCGTGGCCATCGCCCTGCGGGCCTCCCGATACGTCGCCCATCCGGCCGCGTCGATGAACCGCGCGCGGCGGTCTGCCAGGTTTATCAGGGAGAGGCGTGCCGGCACGGGACCTTCGGACAGGAGATCGCGCCAGGGCAGAATGTGGACGCCGATGCCGGCTCGCTCGATCTGGGCGCCAACGGCGTCGCCATTCGTCACGTGAAGAACCTCTGGTCGCTCGTTTACGGTCATCAGGATCCGTCCTCGACATTGATCTAGGCTCGGGGAGCGGGATGCTCACCGGCATCACCGGTATACTAAGCATCTGACGGCTTGCGCCGACGATGATGATTCATAGCAGCGTACCGTAAATCAGCTTGACCCCGCCGGTCACATATCGGCGGATGAGATGAGAATGGATAAGACACGACATGTCTGCCGAAGTACTTGCCGCCGCGCCACCAGGCCATCGCAATTCGCCGGCCTCTGACATCGCCGCCGAGGCGGCGCGCCGTCGGACCTTCGCGATCATTTCCCACCCCGACGCGGGAAAAACGACCCTGACCGAGAAGCTCCTCCTCTACGGCGGCGCCACGGCGCTGGCCGGATCGGTCACCGCTCGTCGTGGGCAGCGGCACGCCGCCTCCGACTGGATGGCGATGGAACAACAGCGCGGCATCTCCATTTCCTCGACTGTCCTCGCCTTTCCCTATGCCGGCTGTCAGCTCAATCTCCTCGATACTCCCGGGCACCAAGACTTCTCCGAGGATACCTACCGGACGCTGACGGCGGTGGACGCCGCGGTGATGGTGCTTGACGCGGCTCGTGGTATTCAGGAACAGACGCTGAAACTCTTCGAGGTCTGTCGCCGGCGCCGGACGCCGATCTTCACGTTCATCAATAAGATGGACCGGCCCGGTCGCCATCCGCTCGACTTGCTCGACGAGATTGAGCGCGTCCTGGGGCTGCGCACCTATCCTCTGAACTGGCCAATCGGGGATGGACCGGACTTCCAAGGGGTCTACGACCGCCAAACAGGGCAAGTGCACCTTTTCCAGCGGACTCAACATGGCGCCACGCGGGCACCCGTCCAAGTCAGCGACCTCGATGATCCCGCGCTTGACACGCTGATCGGCCAAGCACGGGCCGCGACACTCCGCGAGGAGTTAGAGCTGCTCGACATGGCGGGTTCGTCCTTCGACCAGGAAGCGGTCCTCGCCGGGGAGCTAACAGCGGTCTCGTTCGGCAGCGCCCTGACAAACTTCGGAGTCGAGCTCTTCCTGGACACCTTCGTGCGACTCGCTCCGTCTCCCGGTCCCCAACGGACATCCGAAACGGAGATTGAACCGGATGACGTGCGCTTTTCGGGCTTCGTCTTCAAGGTCCAGGCCAACATGGACCCACGTCACCGTGATCGGGTCGCCTTCCTTCGCGTCGTATCCGGACGGTTCGAGAAGGACATGGACGTTTGGCATCCGCGTCTGAGCCGCGAGATTCGCCTCGCGCGACCGATGCGGCTTTTCGGCAATGACCGGGAGACGGTCGAGGAAGCCTTTCCCGGCGACGTCGTCGGGTTGATCAACCCCGGCGCGTTCGTGATCGGCGACACGGTCAGTGAAGGGCTGCTGGGCACCTTCCCGCCGATGCCGCGCTTCCAGCCGGAGCACTTCGCCCTTCTCCGTCATACCCGGGCCGACCGCTATAAGCAGTTCCTCAAGGGTCTCAGCCAGATCGAGGAGGAGGGAGCGATCCAGCTCTTCTACCCGGTCTCGAGTGGCAAGCGGGAGCCAATTCTCGCGGCCGTCGGGGCGCTTCAATTCGACGTCGTCCGGTTCCGCCTGGAATCCGAGTACAGCGTGGAGACGGTCCTCGAACCTCTAGGCTACTCGGCCGCCCGCTGGCTCGCCGGCCCTCCCGAGGCCATTGCCGAGATCGCCGCCGGCCGCGGCCGCCTGCGCGCCGAGGACCGCGACGGCCATCCGGTGGTTCTCTTTTCCAGCGAATGGGACCTCCGCTACGCGGAAGAGAACGCCAAAGACGTCACGTTCTCTAGCACCGGGGTGGCATAGGCGGGCCCACACGGAATTCGGACAGGGGATATCGGCATCGTCCACGACGACGGCCGCCGCGCCTCATTCCTACCACCCTTTGTCAAATCACCATGATGACTGTCACATCACGGCTTCCGGTCCCGCCGCGGCAATCGCCAGTCGCTCTGGGTTCAGGTGGGTTTGGGCGGCGGCGAGAAGTTGTTCACGAGTGAGCGCGTTGATGATCGCGGGATAGCGCTCCAGGTAGTCCAGGCCGAGATCGAAGTGCTCAATCGCGAGCAACGTGGCAACGACGCCGTCGCTGCGCTCAAGCGCCAGCGGCAGGACGCCGGTCGAGTAGCTTCGGGCGTCATGGAGCTCGCCCTCGCTGACTGGCTCCTGGAGGATTCGCTTCAACTCGGTTCGGACGCCGTCAATGGCGCGCTCCACATCCTTCGGACTGACCCCGGCGCGGGCATTCCAGAGGCTCTGCTCACGCCCGGAGTCCAGCGAGCTATAGGCATAATAGGCCAGGCCTTGCCGGTCACGCACCGAGGCTCCGAGGCGACCCATCAGACCGAGTTGTCCCAGGATGAGGTTCGCGGTTTCAAGTGCGTAGTAATCGGGATGGGAGCGAGACAATGTGGGGAAACCCATGGCGATGTCCACCTGGCTCTTTGACGGCATCTCCCGGGTAGCGCGTACCGTTGTCGCGGGCGGGGGCACGGGCTTGGACACCGGCGGCACGACAACGTCCGATCGCCAGTCCGCGAACTGCGCCGCGATTAGGGTCGCGACCTCCGTAGCATCCCCGAAGCCACCGGCCATCGCGATTGTCAGGGCGTTGGCCCCATATGATTTCGCGTGGAATGAAATGAGCTCGTCCCGGGTGATGCTTTCGACCGTCTTCGCTTCCCCTAAGACGCGGCGCGCGTTTGGGTGCGTGGCGGGAAAGATGAGGCGCCGCAGCGCGAGATCGGCCATCGCTCGCGTGTTGTCGTCGGCCTCCCGGATGCCCGTGATCATCTGCTGGCGGACCTTCTCGATCTCCTCGGCGGGAAACGTGGGCCGGCGCACGATGTGGGCGATGACGCCGATCAACGCCCGCAAATCCTCCCGCAGGCAGCGCAAGCTGATATCGACGAACCGGCGGCCGGATTCCACGCTCAGTGTCGCCCCCAGGCTATCGGTAAGCTCGTTCAGCTGCTCAAACGTCCGGCCCTCCTGGCCGCGCTGCAGCATCCGGGCCGTGAACGTCGCCAGGCCGTCGCGTCCCTCGGGCTCCGCTACGGTGCCGGCCTCGATCCTGAACCTGGTGTAGACCGCCGGATCATCACGCCGGCTTTGGCTCAGAAGGATGATGCCGCCAGGCAGCTCTGAGCGCGAGAATGGAGCGGATTTCCCCGAGGAGCCATCACCACTGGAGGCCGCTGCGCCGTGAATAGACCATAGCCTTGGAGCCATCGGCACCGCCGCGCTATCGACCACGCCCGGTGCGCCACCGGCGGCCGGACCATCGGGAAGGAGCCAGCCCACCGTGCGCTGCTCGGGCTTGAGATAGGTAGTCGCAACGCGCTGGATGTCTTCCGGTGTCACCCGCTCGATCTCGGCTAGCAGTCCCTCGACGCGCTCATGGCTATCGACGATCTCCATTTGGCCCAGCCAGAAGGCCTGGTTCGTCACACCCGCGAGTGAGTAGACGTACTGCGCTCGGACCTGCTTCATCGTCCGGGCCAGTTCTTCCTGGCTCACGGGTTCATCCCACAGGCGACGCACTTGCTCATCGACGGCCACTTCGATCCGCTCTGGGTCGACGCCGGGCAGCGCGGTCGCGCCGATCGTTAGCAACGATGGATCGAGCGTGAGGTCGAAGTCCGAATTCGCCGAGCGGGCCAACCCCGTCGCGACCAGTGCCCGGTAGAGCCTGGCCGACCGGCCCATCGGCCCGCCGCCCCCGAGGCCCATGCCTTTGCCGCCGGACAGAACGGCGTCGGCGACGAGCATTGGCACCGCGTCCGGGTGGTTCGCGGCGGGTGCGTGAAACCCCATGCGGAGATAGGCGGCCGGAGCCGGACGTCGTAAGATCACCCGGCGTTCCGCCAACTGTCGCGGCTCGCTCGCGCGCACTGGCGGCGGGGCGTCTCCGGCTGGGATGGACCCGAAGCCTTCCTCAATCCGGTCCAGCATCTCCTTCGCATCAAAGTCACCGGCGGCCGCGATGATCGCGTTGTTCGGTAGGTAGTAGCGACGATAATGGGTGTAGAGGTCGTCCCGACTGATTGAGCCGAGGTCGGCCTCGTGCCCGATCACCATGTGTCCATAGGGGTGCGCCCGGAAGGCGGCGCCGAGCAGCTCCTCCGTCAGCAAGTAGGTCGGCGCGTTCTCCGCGCCTTGTCGCTCGGAAAGGATCACCGTGCGCTCCGATTCCGTCTCCTCGGGATCGAAGAGCGAGCTCACCATGCGGTCCGACTCGATCCGTAAGGAGAGGTCTAGCCGGTCGACGGGGAGCGTCTCGAAGTAGGCGGTCCAATCATGGGACGTCAGCGCGTTGAGAGTGCCGCCCTGCCTCGAGACTTCGCGAAAGATGGCACCTTTCTCGAGCGACGGTGTGCCCTTGAACTGCATGTGCTCGACCCAGTGGCTGATCCCGGTCAGCCCCGGTACTTCGTTTCGGCTGCCGACGCGGTACCAGACCCAGAACGAGGCGATGGGCGCGTCATGAGATTCCCGGAGGAGGACATGCAGTCCGTTGTCGAGCGTTTGGGCAAGGACCGGGGATGCAGTAACCATGAGAGAGATCCGTCCTTTCGACATGTGCCAGCATATTGCGTCCCAAAGGTAGCGGACGCACCGATGGCGTGATGAGGAGCACCGCGTCTACCGCCGCGGCCCGCTCGCAGATAGCTCCTCGGCCTGGTCACGCTGAAAACCGCCCGGTCGGCGCAATGCATCTGCTCAGGACCGAAGGCGCAGGGCTCGCGTGAGCCGGTGCTGGAACAGCACGACGAGCAGCAAGAAGACGCCCCGGATCACATTCTCCCAGTAGACGGTCAGGTTGAAGACGCCTCGCCCCCGCTCGAAGTTAAGCACGTTGAAGATCAGCCCGATCAGCAGCACTCCCGCTAGCGTCGCCCCGACCGACCCCATGCCTCCCGTCAGGAGCGTGCCACCGACGACGACGGCGGCGATGGCCGAGAGCTCCCAGCCGAGCGCGGCGGTCGGCGGTCCTGAGAAGGCGAGCCCGGCCAGGATCGCTCCCGCCAAGCCTGCCAGCATACCGCTCATCGCGTAGACCGAGATGAGGATGCGCCCGATCGGCAACCCCGCTAGGCGCGCGGCTTCCTCATTCCCCCCGAGAGCCAGCACGTGTCTCCCGAAGCGCGTGAAGTTCAAGAGCAGCGACCCGAGGGCATACGCAATGACGACGAGGACGACGGGCAGCGGAACTGGGCCGATCTCGCGCTGGCCGATATCGATAAACCCATGCTCGAAGTCGACCGGAACCGTGGCGTTGCCGGCAACCAGCAGCGCCATCCCCCGGGCGCCTAGCAGCGACGCCAAGGTGACGATGAAAGGCTGGACGCTAAACCGGGCAATGACCAGCCCATTTGTCACACCGACCGCAAGGCCAGCCGCCATCGCCGCGCCCGTGGCCAGATAGATACCTTCGGGACTCAGCCGGGCGGCGACCACGGCGCTCAACGCGACCACGGACCCAACCGAGAGGTCGATGCCACCCGTCATGATGACGAAGGCCATGCCAAGGGCGATCAGGGCGAAGTAGGAGTTATTCCGCAAGGTTTCCCAAAAATTGTAGCTGCTGTAGAACGTCTCGCCATACCGGAGCACCCCGAACAGGGCGACCCCGACGAGCGCGATCAACGCCCCCTGGCGCTGGAGCAGGCTGGCGCCGCGTGCCCAGGCCGGCGTGCGCTGAGGAATCATCGCTCGTGCTTCGACAGGCTGACCCATCCGCTACCTCTCCCGGCGTTGCAAGAGAACCGCGAGCACGATGGCCACCGCGGTAACGACGCGAGCCGCGGCATCCGAGACGCCGTGCGAGAGAAGGGTATAGCGGAGGAGCTGGATAATGAGCGCGCCGATCAGTGTGCCGACAATACTGGCCTGGCCCCCGGTCAGCGGAGTGCCCCCCACGGCGACGGCGGCGATGGCGTCAAGTTCCATCAACTGTCCGTCCTGGTTGGCATCGGAGGACGAATTGATGGCAATGGAGATCAATCCGGCAAGCCCTGCGAGCAGCCCGCTGACGGTGTAGACAACGAGCTTAACCCGACGGACGGGGACACCCGCCAGCCATGCCGCCGGTTCGTTGTCGCCCGTCGCCAGGACATACCGCCCGAAGATCGTGGACCTCAGGACCCAGGCGGCGATTGCGACAATCACCACCATCAGAATAACCTGGAAGGGGATTCCCAGAGGCCGTCCCATCCCCAAGTACTGAAAGCTCGGTTCGCGGAACGAGACCAGCGCGCCACCCGTGATGACTTGGGCAATGCCGCGGCCGGCCAGAAAGAGGACGAGCGTCGCAATGATCGGTTGGATGCGAAACCAGGCGACCATAACGCCATTGAAGGACCCGCCAAGCCCTGCCGCGAGCACGGGGACCACGATCGCCAAGGCGACGCCCAACACCGGGGCGTCGAACGGGAAGCGGTCGCTCAGGAAGATCTTGGGCGCGATCGCGCCGGAGATGGCCATCAAGGAGCCGACTGATAGGTCGATACCGCCCGTCGCGATGACAAACGTCATGCCCACCGCAACGATCGTGATGGTGGCAACCTGCGTCAGATTGACCCGCATCGACGTCACGGTCAGGAAGCGCGCCGTGAACAGGGCATTGAACAGCACGAGCAGGAGCAGTGCGGCGAGGGCGCCATGCTGCCGCGCCGTGCCCCGTACCGCTGGGAACGATAGTGGCGCGAGGCGTGGTGCTTGACCGGTGGGCTTGGTCCGCGCCATGGGATTCAGGCTCCCTCGACCGCGGTGGGGTCCTCGTCGGCATGTGCCATCGCGGTGATCACGGCATCCTGGCTGATCTCGGAGCGACTGAGCTCCGCCACCGTCCGGCCCTCCCGCAAGACCGCCACCCGATCGCTCCCCTCCGTCAGCTCCTCGATCTCGGACGAGATCATCAGCACCCCGAGCCCGTCCTTGGCCAACTCGTCGATGAGGCTCTGGATCTCGATCTTCGCTCCGACGTCGATACCCCGCGTCGGTTCATCCAGGATCAGCAGCTTGGGGTGGAGGCAAAGCCACCGCGCCAGCAGCACCTTCTGCTGATTGCCCCCGGAAAGCTCGCGGATGGTCTGCTCAGGACCGGAGGTCTTGATCCCAAGTCGACTGATGAAGCGGTCGACGATCTCACGTTGGCGCGCACGGTCAACAACGCCATGCCGTGAGAGTACTGGCAACGCGGCCAGCGTCAGGTTATCGCGAACGGACAGATGGGGAATGATGCCCTCGGCCTTGCGGTCCTCGGAACAGTACCCGACCCCGGCGCGAATCGCTTCGGCAGGCGCCGAGAAGCTGGTGCGCCGGCCCTGATACGCGATCTCTCCCCGCTCAGGACGATCGGCGCCAAAGATCACGCGTGCCACTTCCGTCCGGCCCGACCCTAGCAGTCCCGCTAGACCGACAATCTCGCCTCGGCGAACGCTGACCGACGCATCTTGGAGGCTCCGTCCGCGCTGGAGGTGAACCGCCTCGAGCAGGGGCTCCCGCTCGACCTTGTGTGTCGACGCATCAAATCCCGTCGCGCCACGCTGCTGGACCTCGCCCAGATCGCGACCCAGCATGCTGGCCACCAACTCCAGCTTCGTGACCTCGTTCATCGCCCGCTCGGCTACCGTCCGACCGTCGCGCATGATCGTCACGCGATCACAGACGGCATACAGCTCGTCAAGCCGGTGAGTAATGAAGACGACGGCTACGCCCTGATCCCGGAGCCCACGGATGACCGTGAACAGCGTCTCGACTTCCCGATCATCCAGCGACGATGTTGGCTCATCCATGACCACGAGCTTGCTCTGGAACGAGACGGCGCGGGCGATGGCGACCATCTGTTGGAGCGCGATATTGAACGTCATGAGCGGTTGCCGGACATCGAGGTGGACGCCGACGTGGTCGAGGAGGCGGGCCGCCTCTCGGTTCATAGCCCGCCAGTTAATCAAGCCCAGCCGGCGTGGCTCCCGGCCCATGAAGATGTTTTCGGCAACGGAGCGATAGCCGACCAGGTTGATCTCCTGGTAGATCGTGCTGATCCCGTTGGCCTGCGCGTCTTGCGGCGAGCTGAAATTGATCGGCCGGCCATCGAAGATCAGGGTGCCCGCGTCCCGCCGCACCGCTCCGGTCAGGATCTTGACCAGCGTCGATTTGCCGGCGCCGTTCTGGCCGACCAGCGCGTGGACTTCACCCGGCCGGACACGGAGATCAGCGCCGGCGAGGGCAACCACGCCGGGGTAGGTCTTCGTCACGCCCTCCGCCTGGAGCAGGACGTCGGCGGTTGGCGGCTCAGCGATCATGGGTAGCTCGGCTCATAGAGTGCCCAGCGAGCGCGCGTGCCGGCGCGGATACACGTTCGATGACGACAGTGACGGAGACGCGGGAATCACGGCCGTGATCCCCGCGGCCTGCCGGGCTGAATCAATCAGGTGCTTAGTACTGACTCCCGAGGAATTCCTCGGCATTGCTGCTATCGAAGAAGCGGTCCTCGACAACCACCCAGTCGGGGATTGGCTCACCGCTCGCGTATTTTTCCATGGTATCGAAGGCGATCGGGCCGAAGAAGGGGCTTGATTCCACCGTCGCGCCAAGCTTACCGTCCACGATCGCTTGAAGGGCATCGTTGGACCCGTCGATGGAGACCAGGATGATGTCCTCACCGGGGACGAGACCCGCCGCCTCGATGGCGGCGATGGCGCCCAGGGCCATCTCGTCATTGTGCGCGTAGACCGCGTCGACGTCGGGATGAGCCTGCAGCAATGTCTCCATCACCTTCCGCCCCTCGTCGCGGTTAAAGTCAGCCGACTGGGAAGCGACGATCTGCATGCCGGCGACCGGTGTCGACACGGGCGTCCCCATGAAGGAACCGCTGACGATCAGGTCCTCGAAGCCACGCTGCCGGTCGATGGCCGGGTCGGAGCCGGTCGTGCCCTCGAGCTGGATGATCTTCGCCGTTCCACCGGTGGCCTCGATCAGCCATTCCGCGGCACGCCGGCCTTGCTCGACGAAATCGGAGCCGATGAAGGTCACGTAATCGTCGCCGGGTTGGGCGATCGAATGATCGACATCGCGATCGATCAGGATGACCGGGATGCCGGCCTCTTTTGCCTGCAAGACCGATTGGGCTAGGGGTGTTGACTCCCGCGGCGGAAAGATGATGACATCCGGCCGTTGGGCGATGATGCTGGCGACATCCGCGATCTGCTTCGCGGTGTCCTCGTTGGCATTGGTCTCGATCAGCTGGTAGCCGCGCTTCTTGGCTTCGTCCTGCATGCTCTTGGTTTCGGCCAGCCGCCAGGGATTGTTGCTTCCGACCTGAGCAAAGCCAACGACATAGGTGTCCTTCTCCTCCAACGGGGGAGGTTCTGCCCGGACAATACGAGCCGTCCCACCGGTGACCACTGCCACTCCGGCTCCGGCCACGCCCAGCTTGACCAGGTTACGACGCGAGAATTGGCGGTCCATCCGTTTCTCCCTTCACATGACAGGGCCGCACCTCATGGTGCTAGTGGCCCCAACGATGTCGCTCCGCCCCCCGACTCCATCCACGCGCATCCGATCTCCCGACGACATCCGGAGGCGTTCCAGAGTCAAGCGATCGCCGGATTATATCGGGTCGGCAGGAACCGTCAAGGAGATTCCGGCCTTTGTTGCCGTGGAGAGGCACGGCGTACGGCGTCGGCAACACGGGAACGCACGAGTTGACTTCCTGCATCCTCACGCTAAACTGCGGGAGCCGAAGTGATGGTTACTAAGAGAAGGACTGCCGTGCGCATCACCGACGTCACGACCATCAAGCTGCGCTATGAGATGCCCGTGCCGATGGCTGATGCCATTCACTTCATGCCGGAGCGCCCGGCGTTGCTCGTTCAAGTCCATACGGACCAGGGAATCACCGGACTGGGGGAAGCAGCGACGTATGGAGGGTTCCTGGAGAGCACCGAGGCAATCGTGCTCGGCGAGCTGCGGCAGATCTTGCTCGGTGAAGATCCCTTCCGGGTCGAGAGACTCTGGGCGATGATGGCGACACGGGGCCAGCAGCGAGGCCGGAGCGGCATGCTGATGATGGCCATCAGCGGGGTAGACATCGCGCTCTGGGACATCATCGGCCAGACAACGAAGACACCGCTCTATAAGCTGCTCGGTGGCTATCGCGACACCTTGACCGCCTATGCCTCGGCCGGCTTCTATGCAGCGGAGAAAAGCACAAGAGCACTGGCCGAGGAAGTGGGTGGCTACGCCGCACAGGGCTTCAAGCACGTCAAGATCAAAGTCGGACGCAACCCGGAGGTCTTGACGAATCCCCTGCACGACATGCCGGCCCAGGATTACGCCACCGCCACGCTTGAAGAGGACGTGGAACGCGTCCGGCTCGCTCGTGAAGCGGTTGGGCCGGGGGTTGGTCTCGCGATCGATGTCAACAACGCTTGGACCCCTTCCATCGCGCTCCAGTTCATGCGCGAGGTCGAGTCGTTCAAGATCAGTTGGTTGGAAGAGCCGGTGGCCACCGATGACGTCGAGGGCAGTGCGATGGTGGCCCACCAGCTCGCGACTCCAGTCGCGGGGTACGAGACGGAAACGGGCTTGCCCGGCTTCCGTCACCTCATCGAGCGACGGGCGGTCGACATCGTCCAACCTGACGTTATCTGGACCGGGGGGATCACCGAGTGCCGAAAGGTGGCAGCGGTCGCCCAAGCCCACGGACTGCCCGTGGTTCCCCACGTCTTCTCATCGGCGGTCAGCTCAATCGCTAACGCGCACTTCATCGCGTCGCTGCCGAATGCCGGTCTGCTCGAGTTTGACCAAAACCCCAACCCGCTCCGTACCGATCTCTTCGAGGAACCTATCGTCGTGGCTTCTGATGGGACGGTCAAACTCTCAGATCGACCCGGACTCGGGATCCGGCTGAACCAGGAGACGGTCGAGCGGTACCGGATCGAGCGGCATCAGCCGTAGGTGTGCAGGGCCGTGTGCCCTGCGGTGTGGGAGGAGGAGGAAGAGATGCGGCTACGAGACAACGTCGCGATCGTGACCGGTGGCGCCCAAGGCATGGGACGGGCGATCTCACTCGCCTACGCGCGGGAGGGGGCAAAGGTCCTCGTCGCCGATCTCAACGAGGCGGGTGCGCAGGCCACCGTCGAAGCGATCAACGTCCAGCAGGGGGAGGAAGGGAAGGCTGCCTCGTATCGGATCGACGTGCGTGACCAGTCCCAGGCGCGGGCGATGATCGACACGGCGGTCGAGCGTTTCGACGGCATGGATATCCTCGTTAACAATGCCGGCGTGGGGAAGATCATCCCCTTTCTCGAGACGACCGAAGTGGACTGGGACTTCATGTTCGACATCAACTGCAAGGGCCTGCTCTGGTGCTCCCAGGCCGCCGCCCGCCAGATGATCGAGCAGGGCAGGGGCGGCAAGATCATCAATCTCGCGAGCCAGGCGGGTCGGCGCGGCGAGGCGTTGGTCTTGGCGTATTGTGCGAGCAAGGCCTGCGTCATCAGCATGACCCAGTCCATGGCGCT
>DASYWB010000500.1:0-4729 GCA_035936495.1 Thermomicrobiales bacterium | reverse complement strand
CTCCGAGATCGTCCATCGTGAGCGCTACGTGGGCTGATCGGCTGAACCTCCGAAGCCGTTTGGGACGGAACGATCCCTACGGCAAGCCAGGTTCGGCTATCCTAAACTTGTCCGTGGATGCTCCCTTGTCGGTTGGGCCCTCATTGGCGCGATCTCTGCTTTCCCGGTCATGCGCGGTCTCCGTGCCCGACACTGCCAGGAGCGAGCAATCCTCCCTGGTCTAACGTAGCATGAGCTACAATAGGCGTCGGTTACCGGTCGGCGCGGTCCCATGATACTGAGCGATTTCCCGATGTCTTCGGGATTCTTAGCGCTTGGCGGACGAACTGAAGTGGGTTAACGCTGGGCTCATCCGCACATGAATCCAAGCCGCGAGACCCGGCGTAGATATGATATGAGAGCGTCGCCCCAAATATCCGATGCTCTTCCCAACAGATCGTGTGAAGCGCCGCACACGCTTCACCCCTCCCCTTCCCGCACGGGCCCGGTCGTTGAAATGACCGGGCTCGTGTTTTGTTTTCGATCGAGTGCTGGCGCTTTGCCAAATCGCACCGGGTAGTAAGTGTCTCCGTGGGGCGCGGTTGGATGTCGTCATGGCGTAAAGACCGCGCGGGGCCGAATTCCGGGCACCATGCAGATCGCTCACCGTCAGGCCGGTGACCACCAACGCTCAGACCAGCCGCGAGCGCTCACGACAGCCGCCTCTCCCGGTGCGCGGGAGAGGCGGCTGGTGTCCCTGAGTTCAGTGAGGGCTGCGTCCTACACCGGCCTTTCCCAGTCCAGCATCGAACTGGCACGGGAGTTGCGAGCAAGATCGCAACAATAGGGGAGTAGCCACCCACGCGGGCTGGTCGGTCGTCAATACGGGGTCTGTCGGCCCCCGGCCGATTGGTAGGTGCCATTTATCGGGCATTCATGGCGAGACCTGTACGACACCGGTGTGTGCCGTGGGTCCTCGTCATTTTCGTGTCCCACGGCCGATCCGCGAAGGGAGTCCCTCGTATTGTCCCCTACCGTACTCGTCTGGATCGGCTTCACCCTTTTCGTGCTGGCGATGCTCGCGCTGGATCTGGGTGTCTTCAACCGCACGGCCCATATCATCTCCACGAAGGAGGCGGGCACCTGGGTCGCGATCTGGGTCACCTTAGCGGTTGCTTTCGGCGTTGGGTTGTACGCCTTTCGTGGGCGCCAGCCGGCGATCGAATACTTTACCGGCTACGTCATCGAGTACTCGCTGAGCATGGATAACGTCTTCGTGTTCGTGCTGATCTTCTCGTACTTCGCCGTGCCCGCTTCCCTCCAGCACCGCGTGCTCTTCTGGGGCATCCTCGGCGCGCTAGTGATGCGCGGCGTCATGATTGTCAGCGGCGCTGCCCTCATCGAACGATTCGATTGGATCATCTACGTCTTCGGCGCATTCCTCATCTTCACTGGGATCCGGATGGCCCGCGGCGGGGATGAGGAAGTTCACCCGGAACACAACCCGCTGATCAAGCTTGTCCGCCGCCTCATGCCAGTGACCGAGGGATACGAGGGGACGCACTTCTTCGTCCGGCGCGCCGGCACGCTAATGGCAACGCCGCTCTTCGTCGTGCTGTTGATGATCGAGAGCACCGATCTCATCTTCGCGGTCGACTCGATCCCAGCGATCTTCGGGGTGACGAGAGACCCGTTCATCGTCTACACCTCCAACGTCTTCGCCATCCTGGGCCTGCGCTCGCTCTACTTTGTCCTGCACGGAGCAGTGGGCAAGTTCCACTATCTGAAGATCTCGCTGGCGGCCATCCTGACCTTCGTCGGCGTCAAGATGGTCCTGGCGGACATCTACCACATTCCGATCACCACGTCGCTACTGGTCATCGTGGTGCTCCTCGGCGTCGGCATCGCTGCCTCGCTCAGGCGTGACCGGAGGCTGGCGAGCAACAGGCCGGTCGAGGATCCGACGTGAGCCGGAGGGTAGACGCGGCCAGGAGAACAGACGGCCTATATTCGAGTAGAGCAAGAGGGAGCCACGTGGTGGCCTGATCGAGGATACGGCTTCACCGTTGCGACTGCGCGCATCGAGGCGAGAACCATGTAGGGGCAGTCTGAGGGAGAGCATGGCCCCAAAACATCCGATGCTCGTTCCGGGAGATAGCATGGAGCGCCGCGTACGAGCCATGCAGGCTCCGGCTCCATGGTGCTGATATGCTCCGTGGCGACCGCCGCCGCCACTGAGCATTCCTGCGCATTCGGCTGGCTAGTCGTCCGACGCGGCCGGTGTGGCCGCTGCTTCCTCTGATTCCTCCGATGCGCCGGGCGCTGAGGCCGCGGGCGCTCCGGTTTCCAGCGAGGCATCGGATCCGTCGGTTCCGGCCGCTTCAGCGCGCTGAGCGGCTTCTCGCCGTTGGCGCTCCGTCATTCGTGCCCGATCCTCGGCCTCTTGGCGCTCCCGCTCTTCACGCTCCTGGCGCTCGCGTGCTTCCACCTCGGCGGCACGCACCGAGAGTCGTTGCTGGCGCTTCGAGACGCGCGGGCCGGCGTTAGAGGCGGCTTCCATGCGCCTGGTGAAGCGCTCGACCTGGCCAGCGGTATCAACGATCCGCTGCTCGCCAGTGTAGAACGGGTGACAGACCGAGCAGAGATCGGTGCGAAGCTCTGGCTTGGTGGAACGGGTCGTGAACACATTGCCGCAGGCGCACGTGACCGTTGACTCGATATAGTTGGGGTGGAGACCCGCCTTCATGAACGCTTCCTCTCGAATGTCTAATAACCGTTGGGCCTTACGGCCCTATACCCTTGCTAGTCTTTGCAAAACGATGCCAGTGCTGGCATCAAAAGTCACGGCTAGTCAGCCGCGGCGGTCGTCTCGACGGGTGCGCTGGCAGCAATGAGCTGTTTCGCGCCCCCAACGGGATAGACCTCAGGCGGGTAGACGCTGATGCGCCGCTTTGAACGGGAGATCGGCTCGAACCGGACGACACCATCGATTCGCGAATAGATCGTGTGATCTTTGCCGATGCCCACGTTGTTACCGAGCCAGAACTCCGTGCCCCGCTGCCGGACGACGATCGTTCCCGCGCGGACGAGCTGGCCATCCGCCCGCTTGACGCCAAGCCGCTTTGACTCGCTGTCGCGGCCGTTGCGCGAGCTTCCCATTCCCTTCTTATGAGCCATGATGATTCCTTTCTCGGCGGACCCTGCGGCGGCGACCGCTCGATATCCGCTACGCGTTGATTGCCGTGATCGTGAGGTGCGTCAACGACTGGCGATGCCCCTGCCGTCGTCGATACCGCTTCTTGGCCTTGTACTTGAAGACCACGATCTTCTCGCCCCGAAAGTGGTCGTCAACAGTTGCTTCCACGGTCGCCCCGTCCACGACCGGTGTACCGACACGAGTCGTCCCGTCGCCACTGACCAACAAGACCCGGTCCAACGAGATGTCGCTCCCGGAGTCCGCCGGGAGCTTCTCAACCGAGATCCGGTCTCCGACACTGACGCGGTACTGTTTCCCGCCTGTCTCGATGACAGCGTAGGGGCCGAGCGGCTTGAGACCGGCTGGCTCCTTTCGCTTCCACGGCTTCCGCTTACCGTCGCTATCCTTCGCCGATGACGCCTTGACGGCCTCCGTCGCAGGTTGCGTCGGCGACGCCTCGGCTGCCGGCGATGGCTCAGAGCCCTCTTGAGCCAGGTCCGGCTCTTCGGCAACGGGCAAACCGGCTTCCACGTCCGCCGTCGTCGGGTGGTCTTCAGGATTCGTTTCCGGGCTATCAATGACGTCCGGACGGTCGTTCTTGGGATCGCTCATATCTATCCTACGGTCCGAGTTGCCGCGAGTTTCCAAGCCGGTCAAGGCTGACCGCCCTCACGCATGACAAAACGGGCACTCCCCGCGCCCGTGGCTCAGAAGTATATCATAGGCACCAGTGCTCATAAGCGCCGCGGCTCTCGTGGCATCAAGCCCTCCCGATCTTCCCCACCCGCAGCCTGCGTCCGAGTGAGTAACGCATGCCTTCCCGGACTGGGCTCCCTCGGCTTGACGCCAAGAAGCGCCGGTGCCTAGAATCAAGAGGATCGCTAGATTTGCATAGATTTATTTCGGTTGATCGCGGTTAGCGTCAAGAAGCATCGAGAGGAATGCGTTGATCGAGTCCGCCGCGCCGCGAACCATCCGGCTGGGAACCCGCGGGAGCGCGCTCGCCCGGGCGCAATGTGACTTGGTCCGCAAGCTCATCCGAGACCAGCACCCCGGTATCGGCGTAGAGACGGTCCTCATTCGCACCGAGGGGGACGCCGACAAGCATTCGCCACTGACGGTGATCGGTGGCCGCGGCGTATTCACGTCGGCACTCCAGGACGCACTTCGTCTCAGGCGGATTGACGCCGCTGTCCACTCAGCTAAGGACTTGCCATCCCAGGATGCGCCCGGCCTGCGCTTCGCCGCGTTCCTCGCGCGGGAAGACCCAAGGGACGTGCTGGTCTCACGGCACGGCTGTTCCCTGGCTGAACTGCCACCCGCCCCATTAATCGGCACCTCGTCCCGGCGGCGGGCGACGCAGATCCGCTACGCGCGGCCGGATGCGCGAGTTACCGAGCTGCGCGGTAACGTGGACACCCGGCTCCGCAAAGCTCACTCGGGTCCGCTCGACGGGATCGTCCTCGCGGCTGCCGGCATCACGCGCATGGGCTGGGACCCGCAGATCAGCGAATACCTGCCACTGGACCATTTCGTCCCGGCACCGGGCCAGGG
>DASYWB010000499.1:0-6469 GCA_035936495.1 Thermomicrobiales bacterium | reverse complement strand
GGCGATGTGGTCCTTGGTACCCGCTCGGGGATCACCTTCGTCCCCCCGCATCTGGCTGAGGAGGTCGTGGTAACGTCGGAAGACGTCCGGCAACGCGACGTCTTCGGCAAACAGCGATTGGATGAGCAGGTTTACGCGGCCCGACAGATCGACGTCTCGCGTTGGGCTGACGACATTGAGGCGGATTACATCCGGTGGTGCGCCGAAAAGGGGTTATCGGGAACGACGCGGACATAGGCCGAAGCGGGCAAGCGCAGACGAGTCCTTGCTCAGGGAACGCCCGCCGTGCTTTCGGATGATCGGCAACACCCGCAGCCACTAGTATTACAGTCTCCTTTGGCATCGGGGATGCGCGCGCCTGGCGCTGCTGCGGCGGCCGGTGCGGCGGCCCGAGGCCGTGCAGCATGTGTTCGACTACCTGCGCGACTTGCTGGCCGAGGTGGCGCGCACGAACGGCTGGCAACTGGCCGAACACGCCGGCTATGCCCACCCGCAGGGCATGCAAGGCGTGCTGGATTGGTACCTGTGGGATGCCGAGGCGGTGCGTGACGAGCTGCGCACCGTCATGATTGAGCATATCGGCGACCCGGCGGGGGTACTCGTCATTGAAGAGACAGGCTTTTCCAAGCAGGGGACGCACTCAGTCGCGGTGCAGCGCCAGCCAGTACTGCGGCACGTTGGGCAAGATTGGCAATTGCCGAGTCGGCGTCTTCCTCGCCTACGCCAGTCCGCAGGGTTACGCTGCGCTCTACCTTCCCCGCCCCTGGTTGGATGATCCGGTCCGCTGTCAGCAGGCCGGGGTGCCGCCCGACCTGCCCTTCTGGGCCAAACCGCAGCAGGCGTTGGCGGTGGTGGAGTGCGCGCTGGCCGCCGGGGGGCCGGTGGCGTGGGTGGTGGGGGATGAGATTTGCGGCCGCGACGGGGCGCTGCGCCGGGCCTTGGAAACGCGGAGGCAAGCCTACGTGCTGGCCGTCCGGGGCAACGAGCAACCGAGCCGGTGGCGATGACTGCGCTGGCCGCTGCGGTGGTACCGAACTCCTGGCAGCGGCTCAGGTGTGGGGAGGGCAGTCAAGGGCCGCGCACCTAGGACTGGGCCGCCGAGTCCCTCCGCCCCGCACTGCGCGAGGGGTGGGACCACACCGCGCTGTTCCGCCGCCATCTCACGCGCAAGGGCGAGATCGCGACCTTTCTGGTCTACGCGCCCGCGGACACGCCGCTTGAAGAACTGGCGCGGGCGGCGGGCACGCGCTGGACGATCAAGGCCGTCTTCAAACTGGCCAAGGGCCGGGTCAACCTCGACCAGTACGAGGTGCGCAGCTACCGGGGCTGGTATCGGCACATCACCCTCGCGCTGCTGGCGCTGGCCGTGTTCGCAATCGGCACCACGAACAAGGGGGATGTGTCTGCCCCTGGCACATTCCGCTCGCCGTGCCCGAACTCCGCCGGTTCCTCGTCCGGCTCTGCGGGTCGCCACCCCACCACCCGGTCCACGTCATCGCTTGGTCGCACTGGCGCCGGCACCTTGGGATTGCTCACCCACAACGACGAGCCGGCGGTGAAGACGGAGCGTTGGTCGGGCAGCGACGTCACCACCATCCAGATGAAGGGGTAGAGACAGATCGCCATGTACACGAGCAGGCGGCCATAGCGCACGGCCGTTGTCAGTTAGCCGGTGACCTGCCGCCGGCGGTCGGGATCTACCGCGACCTCGAAGCCATGGGTGTGCAGGCGGGTAGGGAGTCGTGCATCGGCAACCATCAGCGAGCCCTCCGCTCCTGCAACGAGTTGATCCACTGCTGGAAGAGCACAACCGCGAAAATGATCAGACCGAGGCCGATCGCTACCGCCGAGCCGTAGCCGACCTCCGGTTGCGATGTGGCCTCCGCCAGACCGCCCCCGCCGAACGACGTGTAGCGGAACATGTAGAGCACCATTGTGGTTGTCGAGAAGCCGGGTCCGCCGCCGGTCAGCACCGAAAAGTAATCGAACACCTAGAGCGAGCCGGCCAGTGAGAGGGTGACGATCACCGCCGTCAGCGGCCGGATCGCCGGCACATCGATGTGGAGGAAGCGCTGTCGGGCGTTGGCGCCATCGATAGTCGCCGCTTCGTAGAGGTCCTTGGGAACGGTTTGGAGCGCGGCCAGGAAGAAGACCATGTTGATTCCGAGATCATGCCAGACGGCGATTCCGGTCACAGTCCAGAAAGCGGTTTCACGCTCGCCGAGAAAGGCGATCGGCCTGTCGAGGATGCCAAGCTGGACCATCCATTCGTTGAATGGGGCACCCGGCAGCGGCGAAAAGAAATAGGGGAAGGCCAGCGACACCACCGCGATGCTGGTGATGACCGGGATAAAGCCAATCGTGCGGTACGCAACCACTCCGCGAATCCCGGAGTTGAGGACCACCGCGAGGAGCAGGGCCGGTGGCAGCTCGAACACTATCTTGATGCCAGCGTAAAGCAGGGTGTTGCGCACGGCGAGCCACCAGAACCCGTCCTGCACCAGCCGCTGATATTTATTCAGTCCCACGAATGGCGCCTCGAGGGCGCCTTCAATCCCGTTCCAGTCGAGCGTCGAGGTATACAGCACATAGGCAATAGGGAACGCCATGAACACGAGAAAGAGGATGATTGTGGGTGAGCACATCATGTAGGCCGCGCCATGGCGCGCCCAAAAGGACTTGCCGCGTTTCCCTGCAGAGACTTCCTGCGCGCTCGACCGGTGTCGCTGCGGGTGCCGGTATTGCCACGGCGCCACCCTCCCTCCCGCCCTTGTGGGCGGTGCCTGCCTGGCCGGAACGGTCCGAGCCCCGTTCCCCTGACGGAATGCGGGGCCCGGATCATGCCGTGGGTCTCCGGGCAGTCGATCGCTAGGATGCCGGGGTGGCTGCCTCCGGCGTCGCGGGGGCGCCAGCGGTTCAGGTCAGGCCATCCCAGTCGGGCACGTGGTAGTCCTCGGCCACCAGGCTGCCATCAGCCACGGCCTGCGCATGGGCCTCGTTGTAGCGCTTGTCGAGATCGGCGAGGGCTGTATCCATCGTGGATGGATTGTCGAAGATCATCTGCAGGGTGGTGGCATCCGGAGTGATGGTCGGCAGTTCCGGTTCCGGCGGGGGAATCACATCGCGCTCGGTCGGAGCCAGGGCCGGGATGCCGCGGACGTCGGATTTGCCGGTATTGGCGGCCGCGACGCCCATCACGCCCATACCCTTCTTGTACATCTCGGTCATGATCGGCTCCGAGTAGAGCCACTTCAGGAACTCCCAGGCGGCGTCCTTGTTCTGGCTCTGGGCGGAGATCGTGTAACGGTCGCTGATGTACTGACGGATACGGCCCTTTTTGGCCATCGTCCTGCATCGGCAGCTCGGCGGTCTGCTAATCCTCCGTGGACTTGAACTGGTCATTGAACACGCCCGGGTTCCACGAGCCGCCGATGATGATGCCGGCCATGCCGATCGAAAATTGCTGGCGGGCGTCGGCATCGGTGAGGGTGTGGACGCCCGGGAAGAGGCTGCCGTCCTCGCTGATGCCGATGATCAGCTCCATCGCCTGCTTGAAGCCGTCGTGCATGAAGACATACTTGTTCTATGCCCAGTCAAAGGGATAGGCACCCGCGCCGCCGGCAAGACGGAGCACGTTCATGTCCCACACCCAGGGGAACTTGTCGCCGAAGATGAATCCGCAGGCGCCCGGGTTGCGGGATGGTAAGGAGGTAGGGTTGTCCTTAGAGGGGAATTCGGGTTGGCGGCTAACGATGGTCAACTCACGATTTTGCAGGTATTGGCAAAGCGCTGCAACCGAGTCGTCGCTATGCGGGCCGACGATGAACTCTCGGCTCATGCGGCGGTCGAGGCGAGACCGGATTGGTCACTGGCGGATAGTGATGGTCAGGATCAGACGATGGTGCGACGAGCCATACTGGCCGAGGTGCTCGGTCTCACGCGTGGTGTCGGCCAGAGCGGCGAGCAGCGCGGCCGGCGCGGCTTCGGCATACATAAACCGGGTCCGCCCTCCACTACTCGACCGATCGCTTCTAGGAGCGGCGCTTGGTGAGGAGTTCGTCCCGGATGCTGTGCATGGGGGAGACGGACGCGAATACCTCGAGAAAGAACGCGGATCATTTCTGGCGAGACGCCGATTCCGCGCCACCTGGGTAGGCGCGGGGTGAGCGGGAGAGGGGAAGATGGTGGATACGCACGAGCGGCCCGAGGATCGCCTCCGCACCGCATCGCGGCCAAGCCAACTCAAGATTACCGACCTGCGCACGGCGACGGTCGGGTGGGACCGGTGGCACTTTACGCTCGTCCGCATCGACACCAACCAGGGGCTGAGTGGCTACGGCGAGGTGCGCGACTTCGCCAGCAAGACCTACGCGCTGATGCTGAAACGCCTATTGCTCGGGGAGAACCCGTGTAACGTGGACAAGCTCTTTCGCAAGATCAAGCAGTTCGGTCACCACGGGCGGCAAGGGGGCGGCGTCTCCGGCGTCGAGATGGCGCTGATGGACTTGGCCGGCAAGGCGTACGGCGTGCCAGCGTACATGCTCGTCGGGGGCAAATTCCGTGATCGCATCCGGATGTACTGCGACACGCCCAACGAGCCGACCGGCGCGGAGATGGGGCGCGAGCTGCGCACGAAGATCGAGCAGGGCTTCACGATGCTGAAGATGGACGTGGGGGTTCAGCCGCTGATCGGCGTCGAGGGGGCGCTGAGCTGGCCGCAGGGGATGCTCCCGGGCGACTCCGAAGACAAGGTGGAGGAGCTGTTCAACATCACCCAGGTGATGCACCCCTTCACCCATGTGCGCCTGACCCCGAAGGGCATTGATGTCATCTGCGAGTACGTCGCCGAGGTGCGCTCCGTCGTCGGCGACAAGGTGCCGATCGCCGCCGACCACTTCGGCCACATCGGGATCGACGACTGTCTGCGCCTCGGCCAGGCGCTTGAGCCCTATAACCTCGCTTGGCTGGAGGACCTGGTGCCCTGGCAGTTCACCGACAAGTGGGTGCAGCTGGAGCGGGCGCTGAATATTCCGGTCTGCACCGGCGAAGACATCTACCTGCTCGACGGCTGCAAGCCGCTGCTGGAGGCTCGCGCCGTCAACATCGTCCACCCGGACCTCGCCACCAGCGGCGGCATCATGGAGACGAAGAAGATCGGCGACTACGCGCAGGAGCACGGCATCAGCATGGCGCTGCATATGGCCGGCACGCCCGTCAGCACCATGGCGAGCGTCCACTGCGCCGCCGCGACCCAGAACTTCATCGCCCTGGAGCACCACTTCAACAAGGTTTCCTCCTGGGGCGACTTCATTGACGGCGTGTCGAAGCCGATCATCCAGGATGGCTACATTCCGGTGCCCGAGGGGCCAGGGCTCGGCTTCGAACTGAACCTAGACGTGGTGAAGGAACACCTCGTACCGTGGGACCGCGGCTTCTTCGAGCCAACCCCCGAATGGGATCAGGCGCGAAGCCACGATCGGCTCTGGTCCTGATCCGGGATCAACTCGGGCGCCGACGCTCGTCCGACTGACCGGATGAGGCGCGGCGGCGGGCTGATCGAGAGGTGACTCATCCCGGCGACCGCGTCGTCGTCGTGCCCGGCAAGGTCCGTTCTACCCGCCTGGACGGTTCAACTACTGGAAGTCAAGCCTGGTCCGTGAGCTCAGCGACGGGGTGATCGAAACGCTGATCGCCCAATTCGCCGCCGTCCCGGGGCCGTACTTGGTGGTGGCTCTTGAACACCTCGGCGGCGGGACGGGCCGGGTCGGTGCGGACGAGACAGCGTTTGGCCGTCGGGACGCGCCCTGCAATGAGACGGCAACGTTAGCGTAGTGCCTTACGTCAGTCGGCGCCGATTGATTGATGCTGGCATTGACGAACCGCCGAGACCAGTGCCGACTGTTTGAGCTAGCGCTTGAGGACGCTGCGGATGGTCTCGTGTGACACGCCATACTTGGCGGCCAGTTCTCTGAGGGTGTGATGAGGTCGCTGCTGAATCGCTTTCATCTGATCCGGGGTGAGCTTGGTATCTCGAGCTTTCTGGCAGGAAGATCGTCGTGATTTACCCACCGAATGCCGCTCTGGTGGCTCGGCGATGATGATTGCTCCTTCTGGAAGTGTGCAACTGCGTGGCCGATCCCCGTCGCTAGCCTTCCTGATACAGCACCGTCGTGTTGACGGAACTAGCGGGAGCGTTTGCGTGCGCACCAGATTTCCTCGGCGGGCCATTGACGCGCCCACGCGTCGGGAATGTAGGAGATGAGCGGCGTGGCCCGCCCGGTGTCCGCTGGTGCCTGGAGTTCGATCAGGTTCTCGAGCTCGAAGCCGTTGGCCCGCAACAGCCGGATCATGTCGCCATAACCGAGGTGGAACTCGACCGATTCATCATCTGGCCACTCGAAGCGATGCATGCCGAAGTAGGGCCGCCTGAAGCACTCGGTTACGACGATGTCCTCGGTATCCTCTGGAC
>DASYWB010000498.1:0-2346 GCA_035936495.1 Thermomicrobiales bacterium | reverse complement strand
GCCATTGTTCGGGCCGTGCGAAGACAACACGGAGGTGCGACATGGAGTGGCGACGCGGAAAGACGACGGAGGCAGGTGGATTCCGGAACCCACTGATTGGAGCATGGCCACGCATGTGGCGCTGCCAATGGGCATCGGTGCGACTACTACCGATCAGCGCGGTGATGCTGGCGCTGCTGCCCGCGCTGTTTGGCTTGGTCCGGCCTGAGACCGCCGCGGCGCAGGTGGTCACGACGACCGTAGAAATTCCGAGCGCTCAAGGTGATCCATGGAGCGATGGCGCCGGTAATTCTGGCGGTGCTGTCTGCGCGAGCGCGGTCCTCACCAGTGGAAGCTGCTCTTCCTGGCCATGGAGTCAACGGGTCGACCGCGCTTCTTGGATCTGGAAGGCGACAGGCACGAATCAGCCGGCGGAGCACGTCACCTTCTCGAAGACGTTCTCGGTACCGAGTGACGCCTACGACATCTCCGCCACGGTCTACATCACCGCTGACAATGCCTATGAGCTGTCGTTCAACGGTGCCTTTGTTGGCAGCGACGGGTCGATGGAGCTCAGCACGGAGGAGACCGAGCCATTCTCGTGGCGATCGGTTGAGTCTTACTCAATCGCACCCATTGCTGGTGCGAATACGCTTCAGGTAACGGTTGCGAATCACCGAGCACTGGACTCCGGCTATAACCCGGCGGGTCTCATCTACCGGATTGATGTCACGTACTCCCAGGGCACTGCGGATACGACGGCGCCTGTGCTTTCGGTGCCCGCCAACTTTGCCATCAACGCCACTAGCCCTGATGGCACCTTTGTCCAGTACACCGCGACCGCGATGGACGACGTGGACAGCGCTGTCACACCGGTCTGCGAGCCGGTCTCGGGCACGCTCTTCCCAATCGGCACGACGACCGTCACCTGCACCGCGACGGATACCGCCGTCAATAGCAGCCGCGCCAGCTTCGAGGTCACGGTCGTCGGCGCCAGCGGACAGCTTTCCAATCTGACGACCCTGGTCCAGAGTTACAACCTTCATCAGGGCATCAGCAATAGCCTGGATAGCAAGCTGAGCAACGCCCAGAAGGCCCTCGAGGCCGCGAACGCGGGCGATCTGGAGAGTGCCTGCGGCTTGATGGGTGCCTTCATTAACGAAGTCGAGGCGCAGTCCGGCCAGAAGCTGACAGTCGCCCAGGCGAATAACCTGATCGCTGCCGCGCAGCAAATCGCCGCGGTCCTCGGCTGCTAGAACCGCTCCGCGATGCACGACGCCGGGGCTCAACACGCAGAGTCGAGCCCCGGCGTCGTCGTCGCGGCCAGGGGACCGTCATGACGGGATGGCCGCTTGCCTCATCGCGATCGCTTGACTAGGATAGGAGGAAGGATGACGTAGCTGAAGAGACCTGTGGGGCACCCATGGCCGAGAGCGGGCAGCGTGGTACACCGCCGCCCATCCGGGCGGCCCTTCTCGGGCAAGCCCGGATCAGCGTCGGCACACGCCCGATCACCGACGACGACTGGCTACGGCGGAATGTCCGGAGCCTGTTGCTCCTGCTGCTGGCGACGCCGGGGCACCGTCTTCCGCGGGATCGGGTGCTCGACCTGCTCTGGCCAGAGGCCGAGCCGAAACGGGCCACGAACGCGCTCTACGTGGCGCTGCATGGCCTGAGGCGCGTCCTGGAACCGGAGTTGGATGTCGGCCGCGCATCGGCGTACATCGAGTCAGGCGCCGAGATCGTCGGGCTCCGCGCTGGGGCGAGCGTCTCCCTCGACGTCGATGCTTTCGAGGCTGGGCTGGCGTCGGCTGCATCCGCCTCGGGGGAGGAGCGCCGGGCGCGCCTGCGGGAGGCGTTGGCCCTGTATCGCGGGGATCTTCTTCCCGACGAGGCATATGCCGATTGGGCCGTCGCGCCGCGTGAGCGCTTACGCCGCCGATACCGAAGGGCTGTCCTGGATCTCGCCGACATGGATGTCACGGCCGGTGAGCCCGAGAAAGTCGTTCCTCTACTTGAGCACTTGCTGGAGATGGAGCGGACGGATGAGGTTGCGCGGCGGACCCTCATGCGTGCGCTGGCCGCCGCGGGCCAACGTGATGAGGCGGTCGAGTGGTATCGCCGCGGTAGCGATGCACTGCACGACGAGCTCGGCGTTGAGCCGGAGGACGCGACCCGGATTCTGGCGGATGAGATCCGTGCCTTAGCATCGGCACCGGCCGCCCTTCTGCCAACGGCGATCGCGATCCGGCCGCAGGCGAACGTGCCGGCTCCGCCCAACGCGCTCGTCGGTCGGGCGCGAGAGGTGGAAGGACTGCAGGATCTCCTCTTCGATCGGGATGTCAGGCTCGTGACGGTCACTGGTCC
>DASYWB010000497.1:0-5432 GCA_035936495.1 Thermomicrobiales bacterium | reverse complement strand
TCGACCCTTCCTGGAACTGGCGGGGGCCGATGCCCAGGTTCGCGAAGACTTGTCAACCGTCATGTCGTTACGGCGGAAGCGACGGGATTCGAACCCGCGATCTCAGCCTTGACAGGGCTGCATGTTAGGCCGCTACACCACGCCTCCAGCAGGCAAGCATCCTAGCACGGGCTAAAATCGGATGTCAAGGAAGATGACGACCTCATGACCGGACTAGCAGGCACTGCGCAGGCACCTGTGTAATCCGTTGCGAGCAGAGAGCGCCGGAACCCGGACAGCTCCACGTTCTCCTTCGTCCGGGATCGCCCCTTGCAGCCAGCCGAGCCCTTCCTGACGTTGACCGCCGGTGGCTTGGCACCTCATCACCTGCACACTACGCTACTTCCGGTACCTCCTCCAGCATCTGGTGGAGCACGTCGTCCGCCGCTGTGCCGCCCGCTTCCGCATCGAAATTCAGCATCACCCGGTGGCGCAAGGCGGGCACCGCCACCGCGCGCACATCCTCAAACCCCACGTTGAGCCGGCCCTCCAGCAGCGCCCGAATCTTCCCCGCGAGGACAATTGCCTGAGCACCGCGTGGGCTGGCGCCATAGCGCACGAAGCGGCGCACGGCCGGGGTGGCGCTCTCCTGCTCGGGGTGCGTGCTCAAGACCAGGCGCACGACGTAGTTGGCGACGTGCGACGCGATCGGGACCTGCCGGGCGAGAATGCCCATCTGCTGAATCGTCTCGCCGGACGCCGACTTCCTCGCTAAATCGGCCGCTTCCGTCGTCGTCCGGCGGATGATCTCCGTGAGCTCGGCCGCGTTCGGATACCTGACCAGCAGCTTGAAGAAGAAGCGATCCAACTGCGCTTCCGGCAACGGATAGGTGCCTTCCATCTCCAGCGGATTCTGAGTCGCTAGAACGAAGAACGGCTCGTCCAACGGACGCACGACGTTGGCGACCGTGCAGGTTTTCTCCTGCATGGCCTCGAGCAGCGCGGACTGGGTCTTGGGCGTCGCCCTGTTGATCTCATCGGCCAACACGAGATTAGCGAAGATCGGACCTCGTTGAAACGCGAACTCCCGCTGCCCCTCCTCGTTTTCGATCAGGATATTGGTGCCGGTAATGTCCGCCGGCATCAGGTCCGGCGTGAACTGGATGCGGCTGAAACGTAGCTCTAGGGCGTCCGCCAATGTCCGGACGAGCAACGTCTTGCCGAGCCCCGGCACGCCTTCAAGCAGCACGTGTCCCCCGGCCACGATGCACACCAAGACCTCTCGGATCAAGTCGGCCTGTCCGACCATCACCCGGGCGATCTCCCCTTCAATCAGTTGGGCGGTCTCGCGAAAATCCGCGACAGTCATCAAGGAAGATTGGGACGACCGGCTCTGTAGCTCGACCATGTTCGACTCCTCTTCACCTCTGAAACCCGGGAGTTGCTACGCTCGCAGATTCGTCGGCGCGCGATGCATCCTCACGACAGTACGGCCTCAGGTCACCCGGCCCTGAACGCGATAACCAGGACGATGATGACCATGCAGAGGAGACCACCCAGGGCGACGCCACCAATGAGCAAGATGCTCAGCCGGTCCCTTCGCGGCACCTGACGGCGCTCCTCGGCTGGAGGTTCATCGACCACCACTTCGCTCCTCACGCGGGGGCGCTTCAAGCCCGGCCCGTGCCCCTGTATGAACGATAGCACCGTCCGGCGGACCACCCGTGGGGCCTCAATGGGATCAATCCGCCGCCCGATGAACGATCCCTATAGGCTTACGTCACCGGGCTATCGTCTGCAACCTTCCGCCAAAATGGTCCAGGGCCGGTCAGCCGCCATTCTTCTGACCGGCGGGTCAGACGATGTCTTGCCGGAGTCGCCGGACGTACAAAACGAGCCCAACCACGACGAGACTCCAATACCCGACCACGCGATCCATCAGCGCCACGGAGGCCGCGAGTGAGACGTTGACGTCCACCAGCGCCAACATCACGACCATGGCGCCTTCGACGATGCCCAGCCCCGCTGGCGTAATCGGGATTGCCGTCAACAGCGAGCTCAGCAGAGCGACGAACAAGGCGGTGGATGGGGTAATGCCGGCGCCCAGGGCCGTGGCGACGAGGAAGAGCCGCAGGCCCTCACTCAGCCACACGATCAGGCTGATCGCGATAAAGCCGGACGGCTTTCGCAAGCTCGCGAAGACGGCATCATGCAGCCGGACGTATTGCTGGCGAACACGCCCGGGCAGCCATCCTTCCATCCGGGAGCGAAGCATCCACATGGCCGCGACGCCGGTGATCCCGATCACAATGAGCGCGGCGCCGCCCACGAACGCCCGCGTCGCCTGCGTGGGCTGATGCCGGCCAAAGACCACGGCCGCCGCGCCGAACATGGTCAACACGAGGACCGCAAGGTCAATTAATCGTTCGGCGAGAATTGTCCCAATGCCGATGCTAAAGGGTGCCCGGCTCGACCGCTTGAGCAAGTAGCTACGATAGGCGTCGCCGAGCTTCGCGGGAACGATGCAGTTGGCGAACCAGGAGAGGAGATAAATTTCGATCAGCCCACGGGTACCCGGAACGCAGTAGCCATGGGCAGCGCTGATTCCGGCGCGCACCAGCATCGCTCGCCAGCGGGCGGCGCGAAGGATGAATCCTAGATAGAACACCGCGAACGCCAGCGAGTAGACCAGGAGATTCGCCTGCCGGGCGTTCGACCAAACGGCGCCCGCGTCGACGTCTAGCCGGCGAAAAAAGAAGAGTCCAATGGCCAGCGCCAAACCGAAGGAGATGAGCGTCTGAGGTTGGAGTACGCGGGCGGCAAGGCTGGGGGGCGCCCCGCTTGCCTCCGGCTCCGTCGCTACGCCTACCTCTTCGGTCTCACTACGGCGATATTCCCGGCCCGCGGCCGCCACGGGTGATTCATCCACGCTCACAGGCAGGCGGCCTGTTCCGTTCGCTCCGAGCGACGAGCACCCGTGACTGCGAGTTCACCATTTCCCGCGAACGCCATCTCTTCTCCGTGCCAGGGGACAGTTTCGGGACGGATCAATACCGATAAGAACCGAGAACCGTGGAGGTCAAGCATACCGCAATCGTCCGGGTCACCACCGAGGGGCATGCGGACGTCGCGATGATTGCGATGTGCCGAGGGCCGGAACGGCGAGGGAGACCAGCCGTCCGCCATCACGACGGGCGCCGCGGTTCCCAACCACTGAGAGGCGGTCCCAGATCCACCTGCCGGTAGCGCCGAAGCCAGCCCGCGCCCAATGCGAGCACGTAGAGCGCCTCTCGGGCCGCGTACCAGAGGGCGCCGAGCCCCGCGCCGGACAGGAGGGTGACGGGCCAATCCGACGGCACCTCATGGGAGACAATGATACCGCCAAACGTGATCTCAACCGGACCGGAGCGGGCGTTCTCCTCCGGTGCCAACGCGATCCTCAACTCGTGGACGGCGTCATCCAACCCGAACGCCAGCGGGATGGTGGTGTCGATGGCCGCGAAGCGGAAAAGGTCGATCTCCGTGGCGCCCTCGGTAGCCTCCGTCCCAGGCAGGGGTCTGCCGTCGAGCGTGACGCGGACCGGCCCGGCGGTTGGCCCCGCTCGCAATATCGCGGAGACGCCTGTCCCGTAGAACCGCACGGTGATCGCCGCGCCGTGCTCGGTTGACCCCTTAGACGCTGTCTCTCCTAGTTCTAGGTCGTTCCAACTCCCCTCGTACACGATGGAATTAGCGTCCACCGGGACCATGCCGGGGGGCGAAACGTTGCCCAAGAGCCGGTCATCCTCGCCGGGTGGCAGGGTGATGTGGGGGATGATGAGGCTACTTGCATGTTCGGCGGTGCCGAGGATCACGGGTCCCATCCACGGCCACTCTTCCCGCGCTCTCAGCAGACCACCAGTAATGAACGCCTCCGACCCCAGCGCGCCGGAGGATGTCTCGTCGCTCAGCCTGTAGCTGGTCGCCCAGACCGGCGTTTCCGCATCGTTTGCTTCCACCATCATTTCACGGAACAGAACCGCTCGGGACATGTTCAGCCGTTCCGGGTCCACCCAGCGGTCAAACGGCGACGCCGAGCTGCCCGATAGAGCGATCGCCACCGCGTCAAAGAAGGGAGCCGCGCCAGCTCGGTACGCGCCCCGGAGAAACGCGAGATCACTCATCCCCTCTTGATCACCCCGAGGAGCTAGCTCAGCCATCAGTACGTGCATCGCGGGGTCACGCTGATGTGCCGCGCTGGCCGCCGCGGCGAGCAATTTGGTGTAGGTGCCCGGGTCGGGGCGCTGATTCCCCCACGATGTTTCGAGATTCGGGCGATCCCAAATCTGCAAATACGCCACGCTCCCCGCGTAACGCGAGCTCAATACTTCGACGAAGACTCTGAAGTCCTCAACATCGTCTGGGGGCGCGTCAGGAGCGCTGGACCGACCGTCCTGACGCGCCCATTCCGGTGCATGGGAGAGGACGGCCAGAATCTCAATGTCGCGCGCGGCAAGCGTCTCGACGATCGGGTCGTAGTCGGACCAGTCAAGCGTACCCTGTTCCCGCTCGATATCCGCCCAGTCGAAACGCTGACGAACGAGACGAATGCCGCTCGCCTCCAGGTCCTCCGCGACACGCTCAACCTCGTCGTGCGGAAGCCCTCGAAAGTCATGATTAACACCAAGAACACGGCCTCCCAGGTGATGGACATACGGAACTTCGTCGCCCGACTCGACCCCCCGGTGAAGGTACTCATCGGCCCTCGCGGCGCCAAGCAACAACCCGACCCCGACCAGACCGATGACTGCCGCGGTGAGCAGCCTATATCTTCCCGGGCGACGACCACTTGGAACACCCCAAGCGGCGGCCATCTGTCCCAGAGACCAGCCAAAACGCGACGGCTCAGAGGCACGGTGAGGCGCGGGTCGCCGGTGTGGCGCAGGCCCACGGGGACCGGGCAGCCCCTTCCCCTGTGACGTTGCCGCGGATCGTGGCTTGCCGATTCTTCCCGAAGAACCCGCGCGATTGCTTGTCAAACGCGAATGTCCTTCCGAGAGCGCGACCGAACGCAACGAAGTGTATCGGCCATCGGGCCGGTTCGACGAGTGGCCGTCCATTACCATCGTTGCCTCCGCGCACAGGCTCGTCTATGCTGATCTCCTTACCGGCACCGATCTAGACCTGCGCATGACGCGGGTACCTTCCGTGGAGAGCCCGATTGTCGCTTTCGTCCGAAGCAAACCGGAGATCGATCACTGCCGGAGATCTCTACGAGATCCCGCTCGTCGGGGACCCACACCTCTCACCCGATGAGACCTCCATCGCCTACGTCGTCACCCGGCTCGACAAGGATCAGGATACCTACCATTCGGCGATCTGGCGGATACCGGTTGGTGGTGGCCCTCCCCGCCAACTGACGAACGGCCTCTCGCGGGACACCATGCCTCGCTGGTCTCCGGACGGGTCCAAGC
>DASYWB010000496.1:0-14847 GCA_035936495.1 Thermomicrobiales bacterium | reverse complement strand
GGGGGGGCGCGCCGCTTCTTTCGCTACACGCTTAACCCTGCCGTGTCGGTCTTCCACCGCGCCAATGTTAGCCATGCGACAATAGAGCCGGCATAACTCGTGAATAGCGCACGCGCCTCTAACGTGGAGGCACGGGAAAATTCCTTCCGCCGTGAGAAGGCCGTGAGAAGAAGGAAGCCCGCGAAGGACGACGAACGACCGAGGGACCCGGAAACGGTCAGCATGCCCAAACCTGCCATTCAGGGTTTCGCGGCGCTCCGTTCCTATAATTACCGCCTGTTCTGGTTCGGCCAGCTGATCTCTGTCACCGGGACCTGGATTCAGCGTGTGGCCCAGAGCTGGCTTGTTGTCGATCTCCTCGCCGCGTCCGCGTTCCAGCTTGGCCTCGTCAACGTCCTTCAAATGGCGCCTATTCTGGTCTTTGGGCTCTTTGCCGGTGTCGTCATCGATCGGGTGCCGAAGCGGAACCTGCTGGTCGTTACGCAATCGGTGCAGGCGGGACTCGCCGGCATCCTGGCCTTCCTGGTTCTAACGGACAGCGTCGTTCTCTGGCATGTCTACGTGCTAGCGGGTCTCTTGGGCGTGGCCAATGCCTTCGACATGCCGACACGGCAAGCCTTCGTCTCTGAACTGGTTGACCGCGATATCGTCATGAACGCGGTTGCGCTCAATTCGGCGCTCTTCAACACCGGCCGGGTCCTTGGTCCCGCGATCGCGGGGGTGCTGCTGGCCGCGTTCGGCCCTGGTATCTGCTTCGCGATCAACGCGGCCAGCTTCGCCGCGGTCATCGTCGGTCTCCTGATGATGCAAATCACGCGCCGCCCCGCGCTGGCAAAAGGCTCGAATTTCGCCCGGCTCCGCGAGGGCCTCAGCTACGTCCATGACACCCCGGCAATCCTCCTTCCCCTTGCCCTGGTGGCCGTGGTTGCCACGTTCGGCATGAACTTCAACGTCTGGATCCCGCTGCTTGCCCGTGACGCCTTCGCCACCGGCGCCCAGGGATTCGGATTCCTCATGACCGCCATGGGCATTGGGTCCCTGGCTGGCGCCCTCACGCTTGCCTTTCGGGGCCGAACTCCTCGTCGCCACCTCATGCTCGGCGGCGCCATGCTCTTAGGCACGTTGGAAATCTGCCTCGCGGTCGCCGGGGAGTTTCAGACACCCGTGGTGCTCGGCGCTCTCGTGCTCGGAGGGACCGGGTTCTTCATGACGACGACAACGGCGCTCGCGAACACAACCGTCCAGACCACGGCGCCCGATGAGCTCCGGGGCCGGGTGATGAGCGTCTACATGACCGTCTTCGCGGGGACCGCGCCATTCGGCTCACTTATCGCCGGAGCTGTCGCGGATCGCTTCTCAACCGTCGTCTCGATCGCGCTCGGCGGCATCGTGACACTCGCCGCGGCCGTGATCTTCGCCGCGATCGGCCTCCCCGCCGTCCGCCAGCGCCTCAGCCCCGGCGGCCGCATGGCCGCGGCCGGAATCGGCGCCGCACCGCGCGGACCATCAGCCGCCGTGCCACCCCCACCGATGAACCTCCAGGAGCATGCCGACGACTGATCGGGTGCAAATCGAGCCGCTGTTCTACACTCGTCAGAAGCGCGAACCCGCTCGACGGCAGGCGCCACTCTACAAATGCATTTTCGCGACGGGATCACCGATGGGCTTCGGCACGTTCATTTTGCTCAGCTTGTTCTATGCCGTGATCGGCGTTCGCGTCGTCGGGCAATTGCTCCGCTCATGGCGCCCAACGTTTGACCACCGCTTCACGATGCAGGATCGAGCTCTGGTTGATCAATCCGCCTTCTTCATCCTCCTACCGGTCTCCGTTGCCCTCCATGAGCTCGGGCATGCCGTGGCGGTCTGGAGCTTCGGTGGCCAAGTTGTTGACTTTGGCTACTACTTGTTTGCCGGCTTCGTCAGCTACGATCCCCGGTTCTTCACGGACGTGCAGCGCATCCTTGTCGCCTTGGCCGGTCCGCTCGTCAGCGTCGTTCTCGGCCTCGCGGCGATTGCCTACGTCTTCCTCCGGCAGCCACCGATGCGCTCGGCCTTCAATGAGCTGCTCCTCCAATTCGCCGCGCTCTCGATTATCAACGCGATCGTCTTCTACCCGTTGCTCGATGTCTTCAGTGGCCTGGGCGGCGACTGGAGCCAGATGTACCAGGGCGGAGTTCCCGCCCTCAGTGCCCTGATCTTCGCCGGGCACGTTGGGCTCCTGGGATTCGGCATCTGGGCTTTTCGCAATGACGCCGTCCAGGCACGCCTCGCCGCCCTTACGGGGCTTCCCAAGGGCGCGCATCGCGGTTATATGGGGGGTGTCCGCCAGAGCGAGCGTTCCTTCCCGACGTCATCCTCAGAAGAGGAGCTACGGCTGCGGGAAGCGGCGCAACGCGTGGCCAGTGGCTGGCCCTGTCCGGTGGAGCTCAGCACGCAACCCCAGGGCCACGCGAACGGAGGCGGCGTGGCCCTGCGCTGGACCGGCCAGCGTGACGGGGATTCGCGTGGAATCTTGGCTCGCGGCACCCACACGGGTGGCTTGGAGATCTGGGGCACCACGCCGAGCGACGCCTCACGCCAACCGGAACGGCTCTTAACCCTCACGACCGTCCCCGACGCCGACGATCTCACCCTCACGCTCCGCCTCGCCATGGAGGACGTCGAGCGTCGCTCTGCCCCGAGAGCATCTTAGCGATAATCGTAGAGGGTCCCTGGAAGGGAAGACCACCATGGATGGTTCCGACACCCTCTATCCGAATTTCGTACGAGGGTCCCCGAGTTCAGTGAGGACTGCTCAGATTCCACGGTGCCCAGATTGCTTCGACTGAGGTGGACTTCGCCCTATCTGACCGCGACGGCCTGGCTGGCGACGACGCGCTCGCCGGTGCCAATCCCGTAGTAGGTGAACCCCTCGGCGGCGACGCGCATCGGGTCGTAGATATTGCGGCCATCGAAGATGACCGGCTCTTTGAGCTTTTCCCTGAGTGTCTTGAAATCCGGACTGCGGAAGACTCGCCACTCGGTGACGATGATTAACGCGTCCGCGCCCGAGACCGCCTCTTCCGGATCGTCGTGGAGCGCCAAGCCGGGCCGGTCACCCCAGAGCCGCCGCGCCTCATCGAGCGCAGCGGGATCGTGGGCGCGCACCGATGCCCCGGCCTCCCACAGCGCCTCGATGAGATACCGGCTCGGAGCGTCTCGCATGTCATTCGTGTTCGGCTTGAAGGCCAGCCCCCAGACGGCAAACGTCCGGCCGACCAGATCGCCGTCGTAGTGGGCCATGATCTTCTCGAAGAGCAGGCCCTTCTGACGATGATTCACCGCTTCGACCGCGCGCAGCAGATCCGCTTCATAGCCATACCCCGCCGCGGTTCGCTCCAGCGCCCGGATATCCTTCGGGAAGCACGATCCACCGTAGCCACAGCCGGCATAGATGAAGTCATAGCCGATGCGCGGATCGGAGCCGATCCCGAGGCGGACCTGCTCGATGTCCGCTCCGACCCGCTCGGCGATATTGGCAAGCTCGTTCATGAATGAGATACGCGTCGCCAGCATCGCGTTCGCCGCGTACTTCGTCAGCTCTGCCGAACAGACGTCCATCGTCATCAACCGGTTGTGATTCCGGTTGAACGGCGCGTAAAGCTCGCGCATCAACTCCTCGGTGGCCCGGCTCTCGGTGCCGATCACGATCCGATCGGGGCGCATGAAGTCCTCGACCGCCGCGCCTTCCTTGAGAAATTCAGGATTCGAGACCACGTCGAACGGAATATCCTCCTCGCGGGCAGCGAGCCGCTCTCCAATCAACGCTCGCACCCGGTTAGTGGTGCCGACCGGAATGGTTGACTTCGTGACCACGATCTTCTCGTCCGACATCAGGTCACCGATGGTCCGCGCCACCTGAAAGACGTAGCGCAGATCCGAGGCTCCGTCCTCACCGGGCGGGGTGCCAACCGCGATGAACTGGAACTGGCCATGGGCGACCGCCTCGGCCGGATCGGTCGTGAACCGTAGCCGTCCGGCTCGGGCGTTTCGATCCACCACATCCTTCAACCCCGGCTCATAGATCGGCACCTCACCGCGTTGCAGCGAGGCGATCTTGGCCTCGTCTACGTCCATGCAGACGACGTCATTGCCGCCATCGGCAAGACAAGCTCCCGTCACCAGCCCGACATACCCCGTACCAAAGATCGCTACATCCACCCCTGGGCTCCACTTCCATCTAGAAGAGCATCTAAGCTTGTCAGATGCTTCTATCCGCCGCTCATTATCGTGGGCGCATGGTACCGTATCGCGGTGACGGACGACGCTCGCGGCTCGTGGAGGCGCTTCGCCATGGGACAGACCGGGACGGAGACGCGAACGGCGTCCCCGCTAGCCGGCAAGCGGGTACTGGTGACGGGCGCCGGGGGTCAACTCGGAGGCTTCCTCACACCACGCCTGGCTGAAGCGGGTGCGACCGTGATCGGTCTTGGCACGCGAGTTGGCCCGGGGATTGCCCACGCGACCGATATTCAGGACCAGGAGTCGGTGGGCCACGCTTTCCAGGCCGCCAGGCCAGACGCCGTCATCCACGCCGCCGCCTACACCGACGTCGATGGCTGCGAACGGGAGCCGGAGCGGGCGATGGCCATCAACGCCTCTGGTACGGCCCATGTCGCCGCGGCCGCCGTTGAACACGGTGCCCACCTGATTGCCGTGAGCACCGATTTCGTCTTCGCCGGCGACGGGGGCGCGCCGTACGCCGAAGATGCGCCGCCACGCCCACTTTCGGTCTACGGCACCAGTAAGCTGGCGGGCGAGCAGGCGGTCCTCGCGGCCAACCCTACCTTCGCGATCGCCCGGACCGCCTGGGTCTGGGGAGGTCCAGGCAAGCACTTCCCGCGAACCGTCCTGACCGTGCTTCGGGATCGTGGCAGCATCGACGTCGTCGCCGACGAAGCGGGATGCCCGACCCACGCGGACGACCTCGCGCTGGCACTGATCCAACTCCTGGCCGCCGGTGGCAGCGGGGTCTTTCATCTGGCTGGCGCTGGCCGGGCCACCCGATTCGAGCTCGCTGGCGCGGTTGCCGAAGCCGCGGGCCTGGATCCGGCGCTTGTCCATCCGACGACCAGTGCCGCATTCTTAGCAAGATACCCGCTGCCGGCCCGCCGCCCGGCTGACAGCACGCTGGCCAACCGGCGAGCCGCGGAATTGGGTATCCAGCTTCCGCCCTGGCGGAAGGCCGTGCGGCGCTACATACCCTCGCTCGCCGCCGGGCTGGCGCAACCGTAACTCGCGCAACTGGAGCATTGGACCCATGGCATTGACTCGCATCCTGGTCACGGGCGGCGCTGGATTCATCGGATCGGCGGTCGTCCGGTTTCTGCTCACCGAGACCGACGCCGAGGTCTTGAATCTCGATGTGCTCACCTACGCGGGAGACCTGGCCACCGTCGACGAGGTCGCCTGCCATCCGGCCTACCGCTCGCGCTACCACTTCGCCAGACTGGACATCACCGATGCCCCCGCGCTGACCGCGACAATCCAGCGATTCCAGCCAGACGCGATCATGCACCTCGCGGCCGAGTCGCACGTCGATCGCTCGATCGACGGCCCGGCGGCCTTTCTCCAGACGAATGTCGTCGGCACCTTCACGTTGCTGGAGGCCGCGCTCCGCCACTGGCGCGGGCTCCGAGGCACCCGCCACGACCGGTTCCGCTTCCTCCACGTCTCGACCGATGAAGTCTTCGGGTCGCTGGGCGGCGATGGACGTTTCACCGAGGAGAGCCCCTATCGACCCACTTCGCCGTACGCCGCCAGCAAAGCGGCCTCCGATCACTTCGCCCGTGCTTGGCACCACACCTATGGCTTGCCGGTGATCGTGACCAATTGCTCCAACAACTACGGCCCGTACCAGTTCCCGGAGAAGCTCATCCCCCTCATGATCCGCAGCGCGCTGGCTGGCCGGCCCCTCCCCGTCTATGGTGATGGCAGCCAGATTCGGGATTGGCTTTATGTCGAGGACCACGCCCATGCGCTCTGGGCCGCTCTCAACCACGGCGAGCCCGGCGAGACGTACGCCATCGGCGGCCACAACGAGCGCCGCAACCTCGAGACTGTGCAGACCATCTGCACGCTGCTCGACGAATTGGCGCCGGGCTCTCCCTACCGTCCACACGCCGATCTCATCCATTTCGTCGCCGATCGGCCCGGCCATGACGTCCGCTACGCGATCGACGCGAGCAAGATCGCGGATACGCTCGGCTGGCGACCGGCCGAGACCTTCGAGACGGGTCTCGAGAAGACCGTGCGCTGGTATCTCGACCATCCCGATTGGCATGCCGATCTGGTGCCGGTGCGGATTGGGCTGGGGGCGAAACCGGAATCTCAGGGAGTCGCATGAAAGGTATTATCCTCGCCGGTGGGTCCGGCACTCGGCTCTATCCGCTCACCCAAGTCGTCAGCAAGCAACTGTTGCCGATCTACGACAAGCCGATGATCTTCTACCCACTCTCCGCGCTGATGCTCGCCGGCATCCGGGAGATCCTGGTCATCTCGACGCCACAGGACCTGCCGCGCTTCCAAGCGCTCCTCGGCGACGGGTCGGCCTGGGGACTCGATTTCGCCTATGCCGAACAACCGCGCCCCGAGGGCCTGGCTCAAGCGTTCGTCATCGGACGTGGCTTTGTCGGCGAGGACCCGGTCGCCCTCGTCCTCGGCGATAACATCTTCTATGGTCACGGCCTCGCGGAGACTCTCCACGAGGCTGCCCTGCGTCCGTCGGGGGCGACGGTCTTTGGCTATCATGTCGAGGACCCCGAGCGGTATGGCGTCGTCGAGTTCGATGAGTCTGGCAGAGCCATCGGCTTGGAAGAAAAACCGTCCCGACCCAAGTCGTCCTACGCGGTCACCGGGCTCTACTTCTATGACAATCGGGTGCTCGACATTGCCGCCGGACTCCAACCCTCGGCCCGCGGGGAGTATGAGATTACCGATGTCAATGCCGACTACCTCGCGCGGGGAGAACTACGCGTCGAGAAGCTCGGGCGTGGTATCGCCTGGCTGGACACCGGCACGCATGAGTCGCTGCACCAGGCGGCAAGCTTCATCCAGATCATCGAGCAGCGGCAAGGGCTGAAGATCGCCTGCCCAGAGGAGATCGCGTATCGCATGGGCTACATCGACGCCGTCCAGGTTGAAGAGCTCGCGGCCTCATTGAAAAACGGCTACGGTGACTATCTCCGGAACGTGGTCCGGGACGGAATGACCCAATGAATGTGATTCCCACCGAGCTCCCCGGCGTCCTCATCCTCGAACCGCGCGTCTTCCACGATGACCGGGGCTACTTCTTAGAGGCATGGAATCGGGACGCGTACGTTGCGGCCGGTTTGCCGAGCAGCTTCGTTCAAGACAACTTCTCGTCTTCGAAGCACGGGGTGCTACGCGGTCTTCATTATCAGGAGCCACATCCCCAGGGCAAACTCGTCTGGATTGTCTCTGGTGAGGTCTTCGACGTCGCGGTCGACATCCGGCTCGGCTCCCCCAGCCACGGGCGGTGGACCGGCGTCACGCTCTCGGCGGCGAACGCCCGTCAACTCTGGATCCCCGAGGGCTTCGCGCACGGCTTCGTCGTCACCGGCGACCATGCGCTGTTCGCCTACAAGTGCACCGACCGCTACGACCGAGACGCCGACGGCAGCATCCGCTGGAATGACCCAACTCTCGACATCAGATGGCCAATCTCTGACCCGATCCTCTCGGACAAGGACGCTGCCGCCCCACTCCTGGCGGATATACCGCGGGAGCGCATGCCACGGTACATATGAGTTAACGACGGCGTGCCGCCCCCATTCGGGACATGGAAGCCGACGATCAGCTCATATCACGAAACAGCGCGCCCCAACTAGACCACGAGAGGGGAAAGAGATCATGGAGCACGTCGAGCAACGGCCTCAGGCACGAGACGCGGCGATCAACATCCGTGCCTCTGCCCGCCAGCGGGATCTTATCGACCAGGCAGCGCGGGCCCTTGGCAAGAGTCGAACCGACTTTATGCTGGAAACCGCCTGCCATGAAGCAATCGACGTCCTGTTAGATCGTCGCTTCTTGCATCTCGACGCGGACGCGTTCGAACGGTTTACCACGCTACTCGACACCCCCCTGGACCTCCGGACCGGATCCGCCGGCTCCTGCGCCGCCTAGCCCCTTGGGAGTGACATCATCTGGCCGCTCGGCGCCCGAGCCCCTTTCGCCATCCCACGATGTGGACCTCTTCGACTGTGGCGTCCCCGCGCTCGATGACTGGCTCAAGGAACGAGGTGCCACCAACGAGGCGAGTGGCGCCACTCGTACGTATGTCGTTTGCGTCGCCAGCAAGGTCGTCGGGTACTACGTTCTCGCGACCGGTGCCGTGGCACCTGATGCCGCCCCTGGTGCCGTACGGCGGAACATGCCCGAACCAGTGCCCGTCATCGTACTAGGGAGACTGGCGGTCGAACGGCGTTACCAGCGTCAGGGCCTCGGCCAGGCGCTGTTGCGGGACGCCATTCTACGCGTGCTGCAAGCGGCCGATATCATTGGGGTCAGAACCATTCTGGTCCGTGCCATCTCAGAAGACGCGAGACAGTTCTATCTCAGCCACGGCTTCATTGAATCGCCGTTAGACCGAATGACCCTCTGCCTGCCGCTTCTCACCGTGCGCCGAGCCCTCCTGGAGTGAGCAGGCACGAATACCGATTGCGGGTGAACGGGATGGGTTCGCTGGCGAAACGGCCCCCTCTGAACTCGGGGGAGGGGTTGGGCCCCCGAGTTCGGAGGGGCTATTGCAAACGGTCATGGCTCGCGCGAAGCATCGATATTCACGCGGATTCCGTGTCTTTGACAACGGCTCTTGGCACATGATCAAGGTACCGGCGGAGTGGTGGCTCGCGCCGATGCCCCGCGAGCCGACGGGATGACCCAACGGCGCCGAGGATGTGCAGCCTCGCCAACGCCGCACGAGCTTACCAGCACCTACTCAGGGAGTGATAGGCGCGATGGAAGTCGCGAGTTCGACGAGGTGCTCGCCGCTGGCTACCGCATCGGTCCGGTCATCGACTTCTCGTGTGTGCACGAGAGTTGCAGCGGCAGCTTTGCCAAGCGATTGCACGACATCGCTCACCACTGCCAACGCGTCGTCTTGTGATGGATAGGAACCACCGAGGTTGGCGCTGTCGGTTTCCCACAACTCATATACCGTTACCGTAGCGGTCATGGTCTCTCCTCATCAACGGCCGCGGTCCGAACCACGCACCCCAATAGCGTTGCAGGATCAGCCCAAAGGGCGTGATGCCTCTGGCTGCCTGTTCTCTCCGATCTCACGGGAGCCGTGTCGGGAACAAGAAGTTCCGCGATAAAGCGGCCGAGAGCCGGGAGGGCCATGGCCCGGTTTCGCGCCTGTACTTCGGTGGCTTGAACAGAAATCCCCTAGTTCCCACAACGAGGAACGCCAAGGCCTTGTTATAAAGTCGCCTTTCATCAGAAGACGAGGACGTTGGTTGCCTCAGCACACCGGCGGGCAAGGTCTGGTGGGGTGGTGAAGGAGGCGTTCTTCCCGGCCAGATCGTCGTCGCTGACCCCACGGGCCTGCGCGCAGCCGCCTCATATATAGACGTGGATGCCCTTCTCCTTGGCTTTGGCGAACAGCTCCTTCAACGGAGGCAATCCGAGGGGCACAAGGGATTCGATGTACCGGTCCTGGATCAGAACGGCGGCATCGCCCGCGAGGTTGACGTCTGCTTCGATTCCGGCTTCCACGGCGCCATTGACGGCGAGATGAAACGGGATGCACGCCTTGGTCGGGTCATCGGGACCGTGCGTCGCGATATAGAGCAGCTTGGCCATGGTCATCCTTCCCCTTGGCGCATTCAGCGAGGACGCTGCCTCGCCCGCGGCCTGGATCGTTCGATACGACCGAGAATACACCCACCCGCGATCCTGTCAACCTTATACGCGAAGCGCTCTACGTGTACTACGCGCTCCGGGCGAGAGGCCGTGCGGTCAGGGCCACGTTGATGATCGGAATAGCCTACCGGTGCGGCGCCCATCTGGTCTTCCCCGGTGGCCGCTATCGCAGCGTCCGGACAAGCCGCGCTGCCAGCGGGGCGATGACCACGACCAGCGCGACGAGGAAGATCGACAGGGCGATCGGCCGGGTGACGAACGTGGAGTAGTCGCCTTGGCTAAGCTGTAAGGCGCGGCGAAAGTGCTGCTCGGCGGCCGGGCCCAGGATGACGGCGACGACCGCCGGAGCGACGGGGATGTCGAACCGGCGCATGACGAAGCCAAGGGTGCCGAGGATATAGAGGATGACCACGTCGACGGTCGAGTAGTTGAGGGTGTAGGTGCCGAGGCCGGCGAAGACGAGGATGCCGGCGTAGAGGAGTGGCCGTGGGATCGCGAGCAGGCGGACCCACAACCCGACGAGTGGCAGGTTGAGGACGAGGAGCATCGTGTTGCCGATATAGAGGCTCGCGATGAGCCCCCACACGAGATCCGGGTTGTTGTTGAAGAGCTGGGTCCCTGGTTGCAGACCATAGCGTTGAAAGGCGACGAGCAGGATGGCCGCGGTCGCCGACGTTGGCAGACCCAGGGTCAAGAGCGGAACGAGGACACCGGCAGCCGAGGCGTTATTGGCCGCTTCCGGTCCGGCGACACCTTCGATGGCGCCCTCACCGAACTCCTCCGGATGTTTCGAGAGGCGCTTCTCCAACGAGTAGGAGAGGAACGTGGGGATCTCGGCGCCACCTGCGGGGAGGCTGCCGATGGGAAAGCCGAGGAGCGTCCCCCGCAACCACGGCTTCCAAGAGCGTGCCCATTCGGCGCGCGTCATCCAGATCGAGCCTTTGATCGGGACGACCTGCTCGGCATCATGCCGCAGCCGGGAGGCCACCCAGAGGGTCTCGCCAACGGCGAAGAGGCCGACGGCGACGGTGACGACGTCGATCCCGTTCCGGAGCTGGGGGATCCCGAAGGTGAAGCGGGCCTGGCCGGTCAGCTCGTCGATCCCGACCAGCCCGATGGCGAGCCCGAGGAAGAGGCTCACCATTCCCCGGGCGAGCGATCCACCGAGCAAGGTGGTGATCGTCGTGAAGGCGAGGACGATGAGTGCCAGGTATTCGGCTTCCCCAAAGTTGAGCGCCACCCGGACCATCGGCGGCGCTATGAGGGTGATGCCGAGCGTGGCGATGGTGCCCGCGACGAATGAGCCAATCGCGGCGGTCGCGAGCGCGGCGGCGCCGCGGCCACGCTTCGCCATCTGGTTCCCTTCGAGCGCGGTGATGATCGACGCGGACTCGCCGGGCGTGTTGAGGAGGATGGAGGTCGTCGAGCCTCCGTACATGCCGCCATAGTAGATGCCGGCGAACATAATGAAGGCACTGACCGGTTCGAGGTCGTAGGTGACCGGCAAGAGGAGCGCAACCGTCAGGGCGGGGCCGATGCCCGGAAGCACCCCGACCGCGGTGCCAAGGAAGACACCAATCAGCGCCCAGAGCAGATTCTCGGGAGTCAGGGCGACGCTGAAGCCCGATAGGAGATCGCTGAATGGTCCCACGCTAGAGGATCCCGCCCAGCCAGCCCGCGGGCAGGCGCAGCGATAACCCTTCGGTGAAGACGAGCCAGGTAAAAATGGACAAGCCGATGGCGCTGGCGAGATCACGAATCAGGCGGCGACTGCCCATGCCGAAGGCGGCGATGAAGAAGAGGAGCGCGCTGGCGATGACATAGCCGGCGCGCTCAAGCAGAACGAGATAGGCAATCAGGGCCACCGAGATCAGGGCAATCGCTCTCCAGTCGGTGGGGAGCGTGACGTCGGCGTCCTCGGCCTCGGTCGAGGGGCGAGCGCCTCCGCCTCTGACGGTCTCAACCGCGAGCCAGAGACCAATGATCACCAGACCGGACCCGACGATCGTGGGAAGCACACGCGGCCCGACGTTCGCGTAGGTACGCATCACGCGGATCTCCCGCGTCTCGATCAGGATCAAGATGCCGAGGGCGAGCACGGCGGCCGCGACGAGCAACTCGGCGACCAACGCGCTGCGGCCCGAGGCCTCGACCCGAGGTGGCACGGAGATCTCATCCGGGGCGACGGGTGACTCGCGCTCAGACACGCCCGCTCCTCATCGTGGGGTCGGTCTCCGGATCGATGGGAGTGGGGAGACAACTCGTTCCGTCGCCCCACTTGCCGGCACTAGATCACACCGAGTGTTTCCAGCAACGGGATGACGCGCTCGCGCTCCGACTCGAGGAACTCCCCGAACTCCTCGCCGGCGAGGAAGTAGTCCGCCCAGCCATACCGGGCGAGCACCTCTTGCCAGGCTTCGGTTTGGTGCATCTCATCCACCATCTCGATCATGCACTGGCGAACGTCGTCGGGAATGTCCGGGCCCGCCACAACGCCACGCCAGTTCGCCAGCTCGACGTCGACGCCCTGCTCCTGGAGTGTGGGAACGGGAGGGAGAGCGGCCGCTGGGCTCGCCGTGGGCGAGGCGGCGGCGCCAGGCGTGGCGGCGTCAGCCGAAGACCCGGCGGAGATCGCGAGGGCGCGCAGCTCACCACTCTCGATCTGTCCCTGGAACTCACCGTAGCCGGAGACACCGGCGGTGACATCACCGGAAAGGATCGCGGCGAGCGCCTCACCACCGCCCGAGTAGGGGATGTAGTTGATTTGCGTCGGATCGACCCCGACCGCCTCCGCGATCAGCCCGACGAGGATATGGTCGGTGCCGCCGGCTGAGCCGCCGGCCCAGGTCGTGCCAGCGGGATCCTCTTGGAAGGCGGCAATCAAGTCGTCCAGGGTCTGGATCTCGGAGTCGGCCGGCACGACGATGACCTCGTACTCGGTCGTGAGGCGAGCGATCGGGGTGACATCATCGAGCGTCACCGCTGACTGGTTGGTGGCGATGGCGCCGACCATGACGAGGCCCATCATCATCAACGTGTGTGGGTCGCCGGCGTTGTCACTGACGAGCTGGGCGATCCCGATCGTGCCGCCGGCGCCGGGCACATTGAAGACCTCGACGCTCTGATCGACGACCTCGTTCTGGAGCACGGCCTGCATCTCGCGCGCCGTGGTGTCCCAGCCACCGCCCGGCGCGGCAGGAGCCATGATCTCAAGCGTTTCGGTCGGATAGTCGGTGTTGCAGGTAGCGGGCTGAGCGGCAAAGGGCGCCGCATAGGCCGTGATCCCGCGAGACACGGCCAAGCTGGTGAACAGCATCACCGCGACCACCATTGGGTAGACGAAACGACGTATGCGCATGCGTATCCCTCCTTCGTTGGGCGCCATCCGTCTCCGTGGACGGGAGAGGAATTGTCGCAGCTTTCCCGGCGCATGCAAGCGACCATATCACCATTGACGCCCATCCTGTTCAATGCTAGTCTCTGTGCCTTCTCGTTTGCTTCGTATGTATCGCCCCCTATGCAGCATCGAAGCACAGACTGTCGAACACTGCTACCCGAGGAGAGGCAGCGCATGGTCGACGTGCTGCGCGAGCATGGGACTCTTTCCGTCGCGGAACTGGTGGCCGAGGTCCGGGTCGCCTGGATGACTGCCCGGCGAGACTTCGACGTCCTCGAGCAGCATGGGCAGGTGCGTCGTATTGGTAGCGGGGCCGTCCCGCCCAAGCTATCGGCTGATGAGGACTCCTTCCAGCGGTGCTTAGCTCGTGCTACGCCTGCCAAAGAACGCCTCCCGGCCGGCACCACAATGCTCGTCAGCCCCAGTGCCGCCGGCTCCCTCAACTACGTGATAACCTCCTACCACGTTGGCAGGCGTGCGGTTGCGGGGGATCGGTGGTCGCGATCCCGATCAACTCCGTGGCGATTATGCGCCTCGTTGCCTCAGCCGGCTGGTGAGGATTGCAGTTGATGGGTCAAGGCGGATCACGATGTCAGCTGGCCAGGTCATCCGCTGGCCCGCGGGCCATCCACGTGGCAGTGCCGGTTCCGCTCATCGACCGCGGTGAGTTCCGCCAACGCGGGCTCTCCGGGACCAAGCACGTCAGCCGGCTTGAGCGTGCGCTACTCGCCATTGTCTCCTCCGCCCAGGCCGAGGCGTTCGGAGCCGCCGGCGTCGAGGTGGACCGTGTCTGATCGCACGCCGGTCGTCACGCTCTCCGGCGTCTCCAAGAGCTTCGGGGTGGTCCAAGCGCTGCGCGGGGTCGATCTCGCCCTCTACCCCGGCGAGGTCCATGCTCTCGTCGGCGAGAACGGGGCGGGCAAGAGCACCCTGGTCAAGATGCTGGCCGGCGTCCACCAACCTGACACCGGCCAGGTCGTGATCGACGGCCAGCCGGTGACGCTCCATGGTCCAGCCGATGCCCGGAACCGTGGCATCGCCGTCATCCACCAACACCCTAACCTCTTCCCCGACCTCGACGTCGCCGAGAACATCTATATGCAGCGACAGCCCCGGGATCGCTTCGGCCGGGTCGCCTGGAGCCAGCTCTATCGCGATGCTGAAGCCCTGATCGCGAGCCTCGGCGCCCAGATCAGCGTCAAGACCCCGGTCCAGGGCCTCTCCATCGCCGATCAGCAACTGGTCGAAATCGCGAAGGCGCTCTCGCTCGATGCCAAGGTCCTGGTTATGGACGAGCCGACCGCGTCGCTCTCCGCCCGCGAGGTGGAGGAACTGATGGCCATCGTCCGCCGCCTCCGCGATAACGGCGCGGCGATCCTCTTCGTCAGTCACCGGCTGGAGGAGGTCTTCGCGCTCTGCGATCGGGTCACGGTCTTCCGAGACGGCGCCTTCGTCATCACCGCGCCGACCGCCGACCTCTCTCTGGACGCCACGATCGGCCACATGGTTGGCCGCCGGCTCGACAC
>DASYWB010000495.1:0-3443 GCA_035936495.1 Thermomicrobiales bacterium | reverse complement strand
GGAGGCTACTTGCTGAACCGGACCGGACGGAGTATCTAGAGCCCCTCCGAGAAACAGCAGGAAGAAGGCTTAGAGACTACATTGAGTTCCCTGAGGCGCTGCAAGTAGTCGAGGCCAGGGGGGAATAGGTGCGACTGCTTCGGTCAATCCACGATCTTGGCACCAGCCTTGAGCACTACATCGCGCAGCTTTTTATGTATGAGTTCCGCGGGCATGCAATGTGGGGCCTCTCCTTGGAGGGGGTCCAGAACGGTGATGTTGATGTTGTCGCATGGCTTCCTCCCACCCTGGTATACATCGAGTGCAAATCTGGTCTGCCAGCCGACATCGCGGCGGCCGAGCTAAGCCAGACGCTCCGCAGGACCCTAGATCTCGCTCCCGACCTGTCCATCGTTCTGGTGGATACGGAGAGTGACCTTTCGCCGGTCTGCTCTAAGCTCGCCTCCGTCCCATCAGGTCCTTCAGCACCGTTGGTAGGGCAGCGCGATTTCGGCGGAGTGCATTTTGGGCATTACGAACACTGGCCCATCTACGTCGCGGGCGCCAAGCCAAGTCTGCTCTCGCAGCTTCGCTGGTGCCTCCGGCACTTCCACTCGCATGCCAAGCGGAGCTGATGCACCCTGCAAACCTCGGAGCCCGCAACGCGTTGAAGTGCCATGACTATGCAGGAAGTGCCACGACTATGCAGGGCGTCCGTGACCAATTCGTGACCAAATCGGTCGGGGGCGGGCGACGCCACGCGGGGCGCGATCAAAAAGCGGCGTGTCTATGCGCTTTTCGGGGAGCGGGAGACCGGTCTCGAACCGGCGACCTAGTGCTTGGAAGGCACTCGCTCTGCCAACTGAGCTACTCCCGCGTCATCCCGGCCTGCGCTACCGGGTCGGGGTGAGAGGACTCGAACCTCCGACCTCAGCGTCCCAAACGCCGCGCGCTACCGACTGCGCCACACCCCGACAAGTTGAAGCCCAATCGAGTATAGAGAGGTGCGGGCCAGCGTGTCAACGCGACGCACGAGGTGGTTTGCGCGATCCAGTCACGAAGCGTCCGACGATGCGGTCGCCTCATCGACGCGCTGGTAGACGGTCACGTCGCCTTCCTGAAAGGCCACGTCCCATCCTGGGCCCGGGAAGCGAGGATCATTCACCCCCTCGTAGGGTCCAGCCGCTTCGCAGTCCATGGTTCCATCACGCTCGAATCCACCGACGAAGATCAGGGAGACACCAAACGCGTCGCGGAGGGCGTCGCCGTCCGGGCTGAAGAGCCGATCGATAACCTCCGCGCGCCGCTGCAACTCCTGCCAAAGCGCCTCATCGCCGAGGTGCCACTGCCGCTCGTGTCCGGGCCAGCCCAGGACCGTCGGGACACCGGTGAACGCCGAGACCCGGCTCGTCGGTACCTCCCCCCACGGCGCGTACGAGCAGCCGACCGCTTCGAGGACGACGTCATCAGGCGCCGCGTTCGCGGCGATCCACCGCATGGCCTCAAGCTCGGCCGGCGACGACCGCCCAATGAACGCCATGCCGTCCAGCCCCCGCCACTCACGGGGCTCGAACGCCGGACTGTAGTCGCTCGCCGCCAATACGGGGTAGATCAAGACGGCTACCAGCGCGACGGCCGAGGTGAAAGCGAGCGCAGGACGTAACGCTCGACGCGCCAAGAGCCCCGAGAGACCGGCATCCCGCCAAAGGGCGACGATGCCGACCGCGCTGGCGATCCCGAAGAGCGTCCAGGCTTGGAAATAGATCTTGAAGAGCGTGTTCATCCGGTTGCCGAAAACGTCCTGGATGTAGAAGAACTCCGTCCCCAGGATGAGCGCGAATCCCACGGCGAAGAGCAGCGTGGCCGGTCCATGACTCGCCCGCCGGGAGGGCGCTTGGAGTGCCGCGAGGATCAGCGGTATCCCGCTGAGAATGACGACCGGCGCGCCGAGGAAGAGGCCAAAGGCCAGCACGGCCGCGGCGAACAGGCCGATCGAGCGCCGGTCGGGCGGGCTCGAGCTGTTCTCGGCCGCCAGCACTCGCGGCGGAAAGACGCCGTCCACGAGGAACCATAGCGCGAAGACATACGGGACGCCGAAGACGGTAAGAAACTCTTGGGCCGACGTGTGCTCCCATTGCATGGCGCCCACCGACGCGAGGAGCGCGGAGACCACCGGAATCCGGCCGAGACCCCCCGGCAGGCTTCCGGCATCCGCGCCGACCGGGGGCGTGAACTGGACGAAGAAAGGGACCCAAAACAGGACCGACGCGGCCGCCATGGTGGCGAGCGCTGCCAGGCGGCGTCGTGGCTCGAGGTGTCGGGTACCGAACCAGACCGCGAGGCCGACAATGACGAGATAGGTAGGAAAATCCCAGCTGTTGAGCATATAGAGGGATCCGGCAACCGCGCCCGCCAGCGCCAGGCGAGCGAGATACGACCTGTCGAGCGCCGCGTGCGTGGCGGACAGGTGATAGAGCGCGAAGGCCAGGTAGAGCGTGACGATGGTAAAGGGCAGCGCGAGCACATGCGGGTGCAGATCCCCGAGCACGAAGCTGAAGGCGGGAAACTCGTTGATTGTCGCCACCGGCTCGACGGGTGGCATGTCCAGCGTGGACTCGTCCAAGCCTTGTCCGGGCAGATGATCGACGACGATCCGGCTCGCGTTCCAGCCAACGCCAGTCCACCAGTCCGCCGCGACGGTCTCCGCCGGCTGTCGCACGAGCTCCTTGGCGGCGTAGAGGTTACCGGCGAACACGACGAAGAGAACGGCCAGGACCCCGGCCGCCGCTGCCCGCTTCACAGACGCCCAATCTCGAACGAGAGCGAACGCGGTGCCGGACGCGGCGGTCACGGTGATGCAAAAGGTCGTCGCCAGTGCCAGGTTGAAGCCGACGGTCGGTACGACGCCCGACATCCGCGTCAGGGCCCCCTGTAGCAGGTATCCCAAGTAGTAGTAGTTGATAGTCTCGCCAGCCAGCCAGGGGTCTGGCGGCGGCATCGACTGAGCGCGCGACGACGACGCGAGAAAAGCGATGTCCATCGGTTTCTCGGTGTTGAGGATCTGCGGCGCGTAGCCGCGCCACCACGCGTAGAGCCCGAACGCGGCGAGGGACATCGCTTCGGCGACGAACTGCGCCTTCAGCCATGGGCGGTCGATCTTGCCGCGGCGCCAGATGAGGACCCAGCCTCCAACGCCCGCGAGCAGCACCGTCAACCACAGGCCAGCGGTTGAGTAGGGGACTCCGAAGACGCTGCTCAGCAGCCAGAGCGGGTAGACCACCGCCAGCAGCGCGAGCGGCCGGGCGACGAACGCGCCCTTATCTGGCATCCCTGGGCAGAGCAGCCGCACCCAGGGCGCCACGCACCAGGTCACCACGAGCAGCACCGCATACCACTGGGCCGCGGCGAGCACGGCGCTCATGAGCGGAGTTCTTCCCCGGAAGAACCGGTCCTGACGATCATCG
>DASYWB010000494.1:0-3900 GCA_035936495.1 Thermomicrobiales bacterium | reverse complement strand
GGCACCATGCCGAACCCCTGGACCGTGCTGGGATTGCGCTGAGCGGACGAAGCTCCAGTGGAGTGCGGGTAGGGGCCGACCTCGTGTGGCCCGATGCTCAGGGTGACCCTCAGCCCGCGGGAGGACACGAAGTCCTCTCCTACCCCATGCCCGGCGAGAGACTTGTGCGCTCGGCCCTGCATCTGCTGATTGGGAAACTGTCCGGGGTAGACGGGCACACGGTGAAGACCATTCGGAAATCCCCCAAGCATCGCCCCGAACTCTGTATCATCTCCCTTGCGGTATCGAGGAATGCAAAGCGCGCCGGGGTCTCACGTCATCACGCCGCTGGTTAGCATCGCCTGAACTCCACCGCTCAAGGGGGGAGGGGCGTAAGTCGTGGTCTCATCTCGCGGAAGGGACTCAGCCATCGCCAACGCCGAGCCAACCTCTCGCCAACCGACAACCAATCCTCACGGCGCTGACGCGGCCATGGCTGCTCGTAACGTTGCCACGCCGCGGGCCTCTGCACCGCCGCACGATGCAGCCGGGATGGCCATGCCGCGCTGCATCAGGGCGCTCGCTCGACGGCTCACTCCAGGCTATCGGGGCCAGATCCTTCTCATGCTGATGCCCTACCTCATCGGGCTGACGCTGCTCGTCGGGCTGCCCGCGCTGCTCGGTCTCCCCCTGGCGTTCACGGACTACAACACGCTTGAACCGCCAGCCTTTGTCGGACTCGCCAACTTCGCCGAGCTGGCTCGCGACGAGATCTTCCGGCTGTCCGTCTTCAACTCGCTCGTCTACGTCGCGCTGGCGGTTCCCCTCCGGCTCCTCGGCGCACTGGCGGCGGGGCTGCTCCTGTACCGACCGCTACGCGGCGGCGCCGGGTACCGGGCCGCCTTCTATCTCCCGACGGTCGTGCCGGACGTCGCCTGGGCGCTGCTCTGGCTCTGGCTCCTCAACCCGATCTACGGACCGGTCAACCAATTCCTGGCCCTCGCCGGCATCCCCGGGCCGGCCTGGCTGATCGAGGAATGGGGGGCGCGGTTCGCGATCATCTTCATGATGAGCTGGCAGATCGGTGAGGGACTGGTCATCTGCCTCGCGGCCCGGGCCGACGTTCCGGAGGAGGTTCTCGAGCAATCGGCGGTCGATGGAGCGGCCCCGTGGCAGTCACTCGCGCGGATCACACTGCCCCTGATGGCACCGGTCTTACTCATCCTGCTCTTCCGGGATACGATCTACAGCCTCCAGGCCAACTTCGTGCCGGCGCTCATCGTCGGTCGCGGCGGCGGGCCGAATTACGCGACGACCTTCGTGCCGATGTATATCTACACGACGGCGTTCGACTATCTCCGCTTTGGCTACGCGACCGCGATGACCTGGTCGCTCTACGCCCTGACGGCGCTCATCATTTTCCTCCAGTACCGCGTCGCGCTACGGTGGCGCCAGGGGTTCCGAGATGCGGAATAGCGTTTGGGCAGTAAGCGTGAATCCCCGCACCCGGTATGGATGGCGGCATCTGCTGTTGCTCCCGCTGGCCGCGCTCTTCCTGCTGCCGTTGATCTGGATGGTCACGACCTCGCTGCGGGAGACCGGGCAGCCGCTCTCCCCCTCGCTGGTATGGGTGCCGGAGCCCATCGCCTGGGAGAACTACCCCGCCGTCTTCGAGCTGCTGCCGCTCTGGCGGTTCGCGGCCAATTCGATCTTCGTCGCCGTCATCGCCGTGACTGTCACGGTCGTCGTTGCCTCGTGGGCCGGGTTCGCGCTCGCGCAGTTGCCGATGACCTGGCGCCTCCGGCTCTCGGCCGTCTCATTCGCCGCGCTGATGGTGCCGCTGACGGCGGTCTGGCTGACGCGCTTTATCCTCTTCAAGCAGGTTGGGCTGATCGATACGCCGTGGGCCCTGATCGCTCCCGCCCTGATGGGCACGTCGCCGTCGTACGCGCTCTTGTTCCTCTGGACATTCCTGCGTGTGCCCACCGAGATCTTCGAGGCGTCCCGACTGGACGGGGCCGGGGCCTTCCGTGTCTGGTTTGGGATCGCCATGCCGCTGGCCCGACCGGCCGCGACCGCGGTCACGTTGCTGACGTTCGCCGTATACTGGAGCAGCTTCATCGAACCGCTCATCTACATCCAATCGACCGAGAAGCAGACGCTGCCATTCGCGCTTCAGATGTTGCACCAGCTCGACCGTGGCGACTGGCCGTTACTGATGGCCGGCTCAGTGCTGGTCAGCGTGCCGGTGGTGCTTGTTTTTCTCCTCGCCCAACGATACTTTCTCCAGGAGTTCCGGGGAGCCGGCTGGATGGGACGATGACAGCGGCGTCGGGTGAGCCCGACGCCGGTTGAAGCTGATGGACCATTGATGATGGACCAATGATCATGACACGGAGGAGTGGATGAACTCGATGATGTCGCTTGCCAACGTCTTACGCAAAGTCTTTCTCGCTACCCTCATCGGGCTGAGTGCCATGCCACTGGCGGGACAGCCTGCTCACGCGGAGGCGACCAGCACCGTCACGTTCGCGTTTTGGGGCGACCCGGCGGAAGAGGCCGCCTATGACGAGGTGATCGCCGGGTTCGAGGCGGCCAATCCCGACATCGATGTCGAGCCGGTCTACACACCGGGCAAGGAAGACTATCAGACGAAGCTCTCAACTGCCTTCGCCGCCGGCCAGCCGCCGGACGTCTTCCTCATCAACTACCGACGCTTCGGCCAGTACGCCGCCCGCGGCGCCTTGGAGCCGGTTGGGCCGCTCCTCCGCGAGAGTCAGATGTTGCGCGAAGAGGACTTCTACCAGGAGCCGCTGGAGGCGTTCCGATACCGGGGCGACGAGCTCACCTGCCTACCGCAGAACATCTCCAGCCTCGTCGTCTATTACAACCAAGACCTCTTTGAGGCCAATGGCGTGCCGCTGCCGGAACCGGGCTGGACCTGGGACGACTTCGTGGCCACCGCCGAGGCCCTCACCTACGATCGAGACGGCGACCACATCAACGAGGTCTACGGGGTGGCCGTCGATCCCAGCTTCATCCGCTACGCGCCGTTCATCTGGGGAGCAGGCGGGGAGATCGTTGACGACCTAGATAGCCCAACGACCCTGACGCTCGATACGCCGGAAGCGCGCGCAGGCATCGAGGCCCTCATTTCGCTGGGCTATACCGATCATGGCGTGGTGCCGAATGAATCCGAGGCGCTGGCCGAGGACGACGAGAGCCGGTTCATGCGTGGTGGCGCGGCGATGCTGCTCCAGAGCCGGCGGGTCGTGCCGACACTGCGCGAGATCGACGGATTCACCTGGGACGTGGCGCCCCTGCCGGAAGGACCGACCGGTCCGGCATCGGTGCTCCATAGCGACGCCTTCTGCTTGGCCGCCGACGCCGCCGACAAGGACGCCGCCTGGCGGTTCATTGAGTATGCGGCGGGGGTAGAAGGGCAGACGACCCTCGCCTACACGGGGCGAACCGTGCCGTCGCTCCGGAGCGTGGCAGAATCAGACGCGTTCCTGAAGGGGACCCGGCTTGGTGGCCAGGTTGGGATCGGGCTGCCGCCGCGGAGCGCGCGAGTCTTCCTGGACACCATCCCGACGATCCGGCGGGTGCCATCGATCTCGACCTGGCCGGAGGTGGAGGAAGCGTTCAATAGTGCCTTCAAGCGGGCCTTCTACGTCGAGATCGACATCGACGGCGCCATCGACGTCGCGACCCACCGGAGCCGGGAAGCCTTCCAACGGGCTGCCGAGGAGGAGCTGTAGACGGCCCGCCTGGCGCGGTTAGGCACCCTGGTGCAGGGAGACGGCCAGCGATTCGAGTCTACTACCACGGAACGCGCTTCCGCCTCGTCCAGCAACAGCTCATTGAGCTAGGTCGCTCGCTGGGCTAGGTGGCCATCAAGCGGGAGATTGAGCAGTGCCG
>DASYWB010000493.1:0-7910 GCA_035936495.1 Thermomicrobiales bacterium | reverse complement strand
CACGATTGAGCTCGGTGTCCCGGGCGACTTCGCCGACTTCCAAGTTTCATGCGGTGCCCCCGGCGCAAACGAGGGGCTGACGATTGGTGGTGCCGGGACGAATCGGATCGGCATTGAATTGGGTGAGGGGGCCAGGCCTGTCTGCACCTGGTACATCATCGGTGAGAACGCCGCTGGCTTCACTCCCACGCCCGTGGTGACCCCGGCCGTGACACCTGCGCCGACCGCGGTCGCGACGGCGCCCACCACGCCGAAGCCGACCGCCGCTGCCACGCGACCTGCTGGCCCGGTCTCCAATCTACCCGACACCGGTACGGGAGCTGATTCACCGGCGACGGCGGACGCGATGTTGTACCTCGTCATCGTCGGCATGGTCGCGCTCGCCGGTGTCATGGCATCACGCCGGATACGGGTCCGCTAACCGACTATTTCTAGCCGGGTGTGCTAACCGCGCGCCCGGCGCTTCTTCCTTCCTTCCGGCCCGCGCCGCCAGCCACGGCGCGGGCCCTGAAACAGTCCGAACGACCCCGGATCACGTGCGATCCGGGGTCGTTCCGTTGTTCTCGTTGGTGCCTGGGTCGAGGGATTAGCGGATCGAGCGTTTGGCGCCGTCAGAGGGGGTCGGCTGGCTCGGTGCCGGAGCGGTGGAGCCGCCGGACGCGCCCCCACTGGTGCCCCCGCGCAAGGTGCGGGTGCCCCCCGTGCTCGGGGCCGACGGTTGCTGGACCGGGGGTGGCGCGGTCACCGGCGGGGGCACCGGGGCGCTCTGGCCACAGACGGCGGCCGGCCCATCGACGTAGCCGCCGAAGTTGGTCGTCCAGTAGTAGCCGTAGGTGGCGGTGGCGCTGTAGGCGCGGCCGATGCCGATCACCCGGTAGCTGGGGTTGAGCATGTTGGCGTTGTGGCCGGGGCTGTTCTGCCACTGCAGGAAGGTCGCATAGGCGCTGGCGTGGCCGGCGGCGATGTTCTCGCCGCGGTAGGTGTTGTAGGTGTAGCCGTGGGCGCGCATGTTGTCGGACCAGCCGATCCCCTCGCTGAGCAGGGTGTGGTTGAAGTAGTTGCCGGTGGCCATGCTGGCGGAGTGGTGCTTGGCGGCGGCGCCGACCGTCTGGCTGGTGGCCAGGGCGGGCAGGCCGTGCTGGGCGCGGTACTGGTTGATGAGGGTGAGGAAGGCGGCTTCCTCGGGTTCCAGGCAGTAGGCGCCGGTGCTGAGGGCGGCGGCGGGGCGGGCCGGGGCCAGGGTGAGGGCGCTGACCAGCGTCAGGGCCAACGTCAGGGCGATGAGGGTGAGACGGCGCATCGGGAACTCCTCCGTAATCCAAAAGCTCGAGGTCACCGTCCCGTGGTCGTGGTGCCTGGAGATAAGGATGGGGGAGGGGAAGGCATGGGAGTACCGCACGGAGGTCCGTGGTTGAGGGGGGTTATCGGCATCAGGGAAGATCCAAGCGGGTGGGCCACGGATGGCGAGCTGACCGGCCGAGGGGACTAGTATTCGGTGGGGACAAAGTCCTATGGACGGCGGTGGTTACTCGTGGGCACGACGGCGGTGACGCCGAGTGTCTCGCGCGAGCCGGGTCTCCGCCCAGTGCCACGGGCGGCGAGCCCGGGAATTGGAGGGACCAGCTTGGTCGTCCCATTGGTGCCGACCCGGCGTTGCCGCACCTGTTGGAGCTCCCGTGCAAGCTCCCGTTCGAAGGCTACGTCCTGCCGAGCGCGGCTCGCTCCCCGCCGGAATCGGCCGGCATCGTCGAGTCCCTCCCGACTGTCGGTACCGTAGCGGTAGGCGAGCAGGTCGAGCGCGATCAGGCCAATGATGATGAAGGCGACGATCTCCATGGTGGGCCTCCGGCAGGGATAGGGAACGTAGTTTGGGCGCGAACGTGAGGCGCCCTAAGCAAGGCCACGGCGCGGCCAAGTCACCCTTACGACGACGCTCGCTTAGCACTGAGGTATGGACGTGCGGCGCGTGAGCCGGCGCGGTACGCTTATGAGGTGAAAGACCCGCGTCACCGACGGTCGCCGCAATGAATGGCCTGGACGAGCCGCCTTCACGCGAATGGGCTCACGCCATCCCTCCCGGTTGACCCGGGCGACGCGCTCCAGGTGGTCCTTGTAGCGCCGGTCGAGGAGTGTCAGGTCGATCATGGCGGCCCCCTTGCTGCATGCGACGTGGTCGCGGCAACGTCGTTTCTCGCTTCCGGGAGAAGCAAGACCTTGCGACCAGACCCCTGTAATGGGTAAGATCGTTTGTAGACATTACATTAGCATGGACGTTGTAAGGAGTCAATAGGATATGAGAGATTACTTGGGCCACCTAAGCCTGGCCGAGGCTCTCATCAACACCTACGACATAACGCTGGACTCTCCGGAGCTTCTGCCTACCCCCCGAGACTTGGCCGCCTTCCTCTCGGCCAGGGGTTTGCTTCCCGAAGGGGTGTCTGTCTCGGAAGACGACCTCGCGGAAGTCCGTGCCCTCCGGGCCGATCTCCGGGTGATCTTCGAAGCCGGGGATGAGGCTGTCGCGGTCAGCATCCTCAACGGGCTGCTTGCCGCCGCGCCCGTCTCGCTCAGACTTGAGAGGGATGAGGAGGGGAGCTGGCGAGTGGAGCCGCGCCCGGCTGACGAGCTGCCGCTGGCGCGGAGGGTCACGGTTGAAGCGACCCTCGGCCTAGCGGACGCGGTTGAAGCGTATGGGTTTGAACGGCTGCGCGTCTGCGACGCCGATCCCTGTCGCGACGTCTTCCTCGATACCTCTCGCAATCGCTCGCGTCGCTACTGCGGCCAGAAGTGCGCCAACCGCCACAACGTCGCCGCCTTCCGCCAGCGCCAGCGGTCGTAGACCTGTCTGCCAAGCCGAGATAGGATCCTGTGGAGCACGGCAAGATCGTGCGAATCCGCTTCAGGATGCACAATGCCCCAGTCATCGCCGGGACGCGCATTCCGACGTCTGCCGTCTACTCCCACCGGACAGGCTCTACCACCACCGAGATCATCGAGGATTACCCCCGCCTCACCGAAGCTGATGTCCTGCAAGCCATCGCCTGGGAAGAGACACGGCGAAACGAGCGTGCGGCCAGCTAGCGGGCCATCGGGCGGATGACCCGGCCCAGAGGTCCGGTGAATAGGGAAATGCAGAACCCATCACACCGAATGCTCGGGTCTGCGCCGCACGTCGTGACCGCGCTGTGCCTCGGAGAGCGTTGCCGGGTTCTCTTCATCCATCGTCCAGTTCGCCGGATTGGCCTCAATATACTGCCGGATCCGCTCCAGCTCCCTATCGCCGCGGACGATCTGCTCGTCATAGTTCCGCCGCCAGAATGGTGCTCCCGCCCAAGCGCCCGGTTCCCCGCGATGCCTGACAACGACTTGAATGCCCGCATCACTGCGGCTAATGTCGGTGGCCTCATACCCGCGCCATCGCCCATCGTTCCCGTTGGAGGGTCGCTGCTCCCTGGGTCCTCAATGGCCACGCGCTCATTTGGCGTCTCCATGCCGTGCATCCCGGAACGCCCGTTCCCACCTCCACCGTGGCGGTTGGGAACGGGCACGGCGTGTGTCAACCGGTGTAACGTTGGACCCCAGGTGCGACAGAGAGATGGCCCCCTAGCAAGCGAGGAGAGTGCCCATGTCCCGTGCCGTACCCGTACCGTTGCGTGAACAGCTCATCGCCCGGCATCGCCAGGGCGAATCGTTGGCCGCCATCGCTCGCGACCTACGGATCTCTTATTGGACGGTGCGCACCCTGTGGCGCCGCTACCGGGACGCGGGGGACGCCGGGCTCGTCCCCGCCTATGCCAGCTGTGGCCGTCCCGGCCCGCGCGGCTCGCGGCGGATCTACCGCGCGGCCTGCTGGCTACGCCGGCGCCACCCGTCCTGGGGAGCGGGCCCAATTCGCGCCCTGCTCGCTCAACGCTACCCGGACGAGCCCTTGTCCCATGGGCGGACGCTGGAGCGCTGGTTCCGGGCCCAGGGACTCGGCCCCCCACCCCGCCGGCCACGGCCGCCGACCGGCGCCCGCGCCACCGACCCGCATGCGATCTGGCAGCTCGATGCCACCGAGCACATCCGTCTCGCGGACGGGACGCAAGTGAGTTGGATGACACCGATCGACGAAGCCTACGGCGGCATCCTGACGCCGGTCGTTTCCCCCCAAGGGGTCTGGGCGCGGGTGAGCCCGGGGACGGTGCAGGCCGCGTTGCGGACGGTCATCGCCGAGTGGGGGCTGCCCGCCCGGGTGCGGGTCGACAACGGCGCCCCCTTGGGGATCGTGGAACGACGCCCCGCCGGACCTGGCCTTGTGGCTGATCGGGCTGGGGGTGGAGGTGAGCTGAAACCGGCCGCGACGCTGCCAGAAGCACGGGCACGTGGAGCGCAGTCACGGCGTCTTGCAGCGTTGGAGCGAGCCGGCCACCTGCGCCGACTGGCAGGAGGTGCAGCGGCGACTGGTCGCGTTGCGCGCCGTCCAACGCGAGCAGCTGGTGGGGCGGCGTGGGCAGCCGCGCGCCCTGATCCATCCCGGCCTCCTGACCGGCGGCCATCCTCCGAACTCAGCCGGGAGCGGATCAGGGCGTTGACGGTGACCCGTCGGCGTCCACGGCAGGGGGGCGAACCCAATGCCGCTCCTCCTCGGGGATAACCTTACGCCCGCTGACACTTGCCGCGCCCGGCCTCGCCCACGCGAACGTTTGCTCCTGGCGGATTCCCCGGCTTAACCGTTTCGGACCCGGCGACGCACGCTCATCGGCCGCGGAACGAAACGCGGCGTCGCCGCGGCGTAGGCATCATAGGCGGGGAAGGCAGACCGCAGGACCGATTCCTCATTGCGTGCCCGCCAGAGCTCACAGCCGATGCCGACGGCCGCCAGCAGAATCGCCAGTGGCGCCCATCGGGGAAGGAGGATCAGCGAGTAGCTCAGCATGTGGGCGGCATAGAGCGGATGCCGGATGAAGCCATACGGCCCACGGCGCACGAGCTCCCGCGCTTCCGGGAAGATGCTCAGGCTACGCCGCAGCGTCCAGACCGCCCAGATCACGAAGAGGTTGACCAGGAGGAGGGCGACGCTGCTCAGGAGCAGGACCGCGTCCGCGTGCCAGACAATGGGTTGCCAGATCAGCGGCACGACGGTCCAGGTGCCGACCAGCGCCACGACCTTGGGCAGGAGGCTCCCCGCGCGAGCAATCGCCGGGCCGCGCCAGAGGAAGAGCAGGGCGCTGATCGCCAAGAAAATACCGGTGCTGGCATGGTTGAGCGCTTCGAGATGTTCGCCATCCCGCCACGATTCGCCCACGGCGAGCACGCGCGCGGCCGTGAAGATCGTAAAGGCAAAGGCCAGCGCGAAGTCGCCCAGACGATAGAGCGACAGCCTGCTGTCTGAGGACGGCGCGGTCTTCGTCGCGCGAGCCGGTGTCATCGTGACTCTTGCTCCCTGGCGGAATCATTACGATTGGCACGGTGGGCACGAGCACCCTCGCCACGACCAGCATGAGCCGCCCCCGAGGTCGCGGCCATCCGCCAAACGTCCCGTCAAGGATGGACCGCTTGCCGGACACCGCGTTTTGAATCCAGGCGGACGCACTGGGAACGGGCCCTTCGTGTCCCCGCCTCGTGGCGCTTGGAGCCCCGGCGCTGCATCCCATAAGCCGGCTCGAAGCCGGCTGCGTCCGAGGCGACCGGACCCCCAGCGGCCCCGGCTCCCGTATAACCCCTCTCGTAGGGGCCATCTGGGAGCCATTTGGTCCAACAAAAGATTGGCACGACGGCGTATCCTGCCGCACAGCGGTGATCTGACCGCGTACGAAGGATACCTTGCATGTCGATCCCATCGGGTCCCCGCCTCGACGCCATCGAAACCATGCTCGGGGAGCTGATCCCCCGGCTCAGTCCGGCGCCGAATCCCCGGGGCCGTCCGGAAATTCTCCCGGGCGCCTTGCTGTGGACGGGCCTGCTCGTCTGCATGCTCCGCAAGACCGGCAGCCAGCAAGCGCTCTGGCGCCTACTGAGCCAGGCGGGACTCTGGGACTTGCCCCAGGTTCCGGTCACCGCGGAAGCCGTCCGGATCCGGCTTGAGCGGAGTGGGCCGGGCATCATGCAGGAGCTCTTTACGCAGGTCACCGCCGAGCTGGCGGTGCAGTTCCCCGGGACACGGCCTTGGCGCCGTTTGCGGCTGGCGTCTATGCGATTGACGAAAGCACCCTCGACGGCATGGCCCGGACCCTGCCCGCGCTGCGGGCGGTCCCGGCCGGGGACGATCGACTCCTGCCCGGCAAGCTGATCACCGCCTTCAATGTCCGCACCCAGCAGTTCCAGACGGTCCTGACCACCGACCTGCCCCGCCAGAAGGTCGCCGCCCGCGAGGTGGTGGCGACGCTGCCGGTGCGGAGCTTGATCCTGGCCGATCTCGACTATTTCAGCTTCCGCTGGTTCGACGAGCTGACGGACGCGGACTACTGGTATGTGAGCAAGCTGCGCAACAAGACCAGTTGGGCCGTCGTGCATGTGCTGTCGGCGCATGGTCAGGTCCGCGATGAGTTGGTCTGGCTGGGCGCGTATCGGGCCGATCAGGCCAAGCATCTGGTCCGGCGCATCCAGGTGCCGGTCGGCAAGACGGTCCATACCTATCTCACCAATGTGCTCGACCCGCGGCAGCTGGCGATCGTCGACGTGATCCGGCTGTATGCTCGGCGCTGGGATATCGAATTCGCCTTCAAAACGGTCAAACGGGACCTGGGATTGCACCTGCACTGGTCGGCGAAGTGGGAGCTGATCCTGACCCAGATCTGGGGAGCGCTCCTGATCGCCCAGATTGCGGCGGCGCTGCGGGCCCAGATCGCGCAGCGGGCCGGGATCGACCTGTTTGATGTCTCGCTCACCCTGCTCCTGCGGGACTTGCCGCACCTGGTGCGGCGGGGCGATGATGACCTGATCGGCCGGATCGCGGCCTTGCCGGTGACCAAGGGTGGGTACCTGCGGCCCTCGCGGCGGATGCGTCATACCATGCCCGACGACTTACCGATGACGCCCCCGCCCCAGGATCTGCGCCGGGTCCGCACGCCACGCTATGTCGGACGACGCTGTGGGCCGAGCGGCACCGATCTCCGACCCGCATGACCGCCCACCATGACTTTGTTGGACCAGATGTGCTTGCTGTCATCGCGCAATAGTGGGGACACCAGGATGCACCACTTGATCAGTCACGGACACGTCCGCCCACCGCCCCAGCGTCAGCCGGCTGGGCAGCGCCGCACGGGCCGCCGCCGCGCCGACGAAGCACGGTCCCCGGTCACTCTGGAGCACGTCGGGCTGGCGGCCCAGCCGCGCCAGCGTGCGCGCCACGGCGGCCTGGACGCGCCCCGGCTGGGCGAGCGCCACCGCCAGGCAGCGCCCGCCGCGTGGACCTTCGACGATCCTCACGCACCAGCCCCCCTTTGGGGCTCAGCCGGGGTGGCGGGGAGACGCTTCTCCTTGCAATCGATCTGCCAGAGGCGCTCGCCCGGCGTCGCGACCGGATCGGTCCACCCCAACGCCAAGGTGGGGGCCGCCCGCAGGGGCGGGTGTCCCAGCTGGCTCGAGCTGATGGCGAATCAGGCGCGGTCCCCAGCCGGGATGGGCGCGGCGGATCGCGTCACTCCGCGCCACCACCGCCGGCGCCAACGTGGCTGGAGGCGACCGGTGGGGACGGCGTGACCGGTAGCCCAGCGCGACCGGGCCCTCACGCTCAGCCCGCGTGACCCAGCGGATGACGGTGCGGCACCAGCCGAGCGCGTCGGCGATCTGCTGGTAGCTCTCCCCGGCCGTGTGCCGTGCGACCATCTGCTCGCGCTCGGTCCGCGAGGTCTCACGGACGGTCGGCTTCCGCGGGGTCGTGTTCATGGCCGTCCGGCCTCCGTTCCCTCTGGTGACACCACGAGCCA
>DASYWB010000492.1:0-9472 GCA_035936495.1 Thermomicrobiales bacterium | reverse complement strand
TACCAGAGGTCACGCCGGAGCGATGCGTCGACCTGGCGGAAGGATTCGAGCTCGCCAAGCAGTGATTTGACTTCAAACCCGAGATCTCGGTGCTTCTCGGCGAGAGCCTCGATCCGCTCGCTGAGTCGCTCAGCGCGCTGCTCGATGAGCTGACGCAGGTCGGCCATACGCGTGTCCGTCTCGTGCTGGATATCATCAGCCCGGTCACGCAGCACCTCATATGCTTCGACGTTCTTCTCTTGAACCTTGAGGAACTCCTGCCGTAACACGTCATCGATCTTCCGGAGTTCCTCGAGGGCAGGGTCAATATGGACGAGTGACCGGCGGGTCTCGTCGATCAGGTCGGCGAGATGAGAGGAGTCGGCCTGGAGCTCGTCGATGCGAGCGGAGGTTACGGTGGTAGTTTCGGCGACACTTGCTACCCGGCGGCGGGCATCCTGGTCGACGATCTTGATCGTGTCTTCGGTACGCAGGATATCCCGGTGAATCTGTTCGATCTCGGTCCGGAGCACCTCGAGGCTATCGCGAAGCTGATGGTTGACGACTGAGCTGCGGTCGTTTTGGGCCGCGAAATGCTCGATAGCGGTGGCGAGCTCGTCGTACCGGCGCTCCATCAAGCCGGAGTTGTCGACCTTCTGGCGAGACGCGTCGAGGAGCTCGGCGACATGCGCTTGCAGCGAGCGGATTGGGCGCACCGCGTCCTCGAACCGGTTCTCGATGTCGCCGATCTGCTGGCGGGTCCGGTTTTCGTCGAGCGCACGGGCTTGGGCCGTTTGATGCGCTTCTTGCCGGATCTGCTCAAGCATCAGTCGGTTCTGGGCGACCGAGCCTTCATACTGCTTGAACTGCTCATCTTGCCGGCTCTGACGACTCAGCGACTCACGCAGGGCCTGACGGAGCTCGTCAATCTGGCTCTGGAGCGTCGCCACTCGCGCTTCATCGCGGCGGCGTTCGTCGTCCTGCTGGCGATAGGCCGTCGTCGTTGGAGTCCGCGTGGGGGTGCTCATGCGCTTAGGTGACCTCCGTGGCGCCAACCTGGGTCGATGGTGAAGACTCGCCGCCTGAATGATGACGATCCGGCGCCTGGCCGCGATCGAGCGCGCGCAAAACGGCGGCCACGCTCCGGGCCAGCGCCTCCGGATGGTACCCGCCTTCGAGGATGGCGACCAGCCGTCCGTCGGCCTGTTCCTCCGCCAGCGCCATCACGCGTTCCGTGAGATCGACGAAACCCTGCTCGGTCACGCGGTTATTCGCGAGCGGGTCAGCGACGTGGGCGTCGAAACCGGCTGAAACCAACACCAATTGGGGCTGGAAGTGACGGGCCCGCGGCAGGATCACCGTGTCGAAGAGCCGGGTGTAGGCATCGTCCCCCGTGCCGGGAGGCACCGGCACGTTCAGCGTGAATCCTTCACCGCGGCCGATCCCGATCTCGTTCGAGTCACCAGTGCCGGGGTAGAGCGGCGACTGATGGATCGAACAATAGAGGACGCGGTCGGTCGCGTAGAACGCATCCTGGGTCCCGTTGCCGTGATGGACATCCCAATCGACGATCAACACCCGTTCGATACCACGGGCGACCGCGTGGGCGGCGGCGATAGCAATCTCGTTGAGGAGGCAGAAACCCATGCCACGCGACGGCGTCGCGTGGTGGCCCGGCGGCCGGACCAGGCAGAACGCGCGCCGGATGTGGCCGTCGAGCGCGGCGTCGGTCGCCGCCACCACCGCTCCAGCCGCCAGCCGGGAGACCGCGAGCGAGTCTGGCCGGACAACCGTGTCGGGATCGAGCGAGCCGTCGCCGGCCTTGATCAGCCGTTCCAAGAGGGCGAGATAGGCGGGATCATGGACCCGCGTGACCTGTTCGGGCGTCGCTTCGTCGAACGCGATCTCCGGGCGTCCGCCGAGCAGACCCTGACGAGCCAGCTCCGCCTCGATGGCCACGAGGCGCCGTGGATTCTCAGGATGCGATCCAGTCTCGTGACCCTGAAAACGCCCGGAGCGGAGGAGCGCGGTCGGGCGCTCGGGCAATGCTGGTGTCGGTTCCGAGATTCGGATGCTCATGATGCGCCGAGTATAGCCGGTTGCCGTCCTGTGGCCTGGCGCCGGACGAACTCGAGATCAGCTTAGGGTAGGTGGAATGGTGGTGACTTGCTCGGTCGCTGCTCGCGCGGGATAAAGCTCGTTGGCCCGGCGCTCAGATAGATGAGCGCACCCGCGATCGGCACGCAGAGGATGAGAAGCGCCCAAAGCGCCTTCTTGTCGCCCCGGACCCTCGGTCTCCGCAGCAAGTCGCGGATCGCGTGGATCTGTAACCCGTACCAAATGGCGCTGATTGCCAGGATGAGCAAGGCGAGGAGGATAGAAGACCAAGTCATTGGGCAGACGAGCTCAGGCGGCCACGTCGAAGTAGCGCGCGTCGGTGTCGGTGCGATACGGGAGAAACCGTACGGTCGTGACGTCGTAGCCGCCGGGAAGCTCGAACGCGACCCAGCCTTCGCGCGGTACGCCGGCAATGTACGGGCCACTGGCATCCGGCCGTGGTGGCGTCAGGAGGAGCGTATTGGGAATCGGCGCGCCGTTCTCACCGGCGAGCATGAAGGCGGTCGCGGGCAACGTGGCCAGTGGTTGATCGGGGTCCAAGCTTGTGATCTCCACGCGCATCGCGAGCCAACCGACGGCACCGTCCGCGTCCGCGTCATTCGGATCCCACGCCGCTGCCTCGCCCAACGCCGTGGTCCGGTAGTCACTGGGCGGATAGAGTGCGTAGACCGGGTCGCCGATGACGACGTCCAACACCTCGACCTGCCAGTCGTCAGTGGCCACGGCGGCACCGGCTGGCGCTGGATCGGCCGGATCGGCGCCCACGTCGTTGGACGGAATGTCCGCGCTTGGCGCCGGGAGTGCCACGTCGGGGGTGAGGGCGAAGGCGCGATCAGCCCAGTTGCCCGGAATGCTTAGGCTATCGTAGAGCAGCACCAGATCGTTCTCATCCGACGGGGCGCCGAGGACGGCCCAGCCCTCGTGGTGTTCGCCCGGCGCGACGACCTGGTCGATAGCGGGATCCGGCGGGAACGCGCCGGTGAATCTCCGGACGGACCCGGAGCTGCCCGTGATCGCGAAGTCGTCAGTCTGGATGGTGAGTGGCTGATCGCCGTTATTTGTGATACCAAGACGGACGGCAACATAGGTAAACCCGTCGCGCGGCAGATCGTTGAAGGGACTCGCCGCCGTGACCAGCTCGGTCGCTTCTTCACCGGTGAGGACGTCGAGGACCTGCATCCGCCAGGGACCGGCGCTGACCTCGGAGCCGAAAGGCGCTGGATCACGGAGGTTGATCTGGTTTGCCGCGCGCACGGACATGCCTACCCAGGGCGATCCAGCCGCCGATGCGTTGGGCGCGATCCCAGCGACCGCAAGCACGCTAGGCAGCGTTAGGACAACGACGATGAGCGTAGCGGCGAACGAGCGGGAAAGCGGGTGTTGCGACATGGTTGGATGCACTCCTCGCGGTTGGAAACCGTTGATTCTAGTGTACCCCGAACCGGTGACCGGCTTGTACGGCGGTCGCCCAACCGGGTGCCACGCGGGGCAGGGAGAAGCAGAGAGCAGGGAGCGTGACCGCGAGACTTCAGCCTCGACTGACCGGTCACGCCGAGACGGGATTGGCGAGCTGCGCCGTGGGACGCGGATCATAGGTAGAGGACAGTTTTGCTTCGACTGACCTGATCGGATAACGGACAAGAGGGGTCTGATGAGTGCGGGTTCGGGGCGCTCAAACTTCTGGCTCGAACGTACCCGTTCTCGTATCCGTTCGGTCCATGTTTCGGTGACAAGGAGTCATTAAGCTTGGAAAGCGAGGATATCACTCGATGCGGCTTTCCCCTCCCTCGCCGCATCGAAACGATGTGAATCCCCGCGGGTCATCGTATGTAGCGGCGCTGCCGCGGTACGACGACCCCAGGCTCAACGGCTCTCGGGGCGCGATGTTCCGTCTGCCGATGCCTGGAACGGACCGGCCTCTCGCTGCAACGAGAGGCCGCCGCCGACTGGAACACCAGTCGCGGGCCTGGTCGTGCCCAGCCAGCACGGCGAGTGACGTCCAGACGTGCCTCGTGCCGCCAGCCACGGCACGAGGATCCCCTTCCCTTCAGGAGGGTGAACGCCCGGTCTCGACCGGTCCGCGTTCACCCTCCTGTCTTTTGTCCTGTCAAGGGGTTCAGGGAGCTGAGACTGTGGCCCGGGGCGTGCCAGATCGGAGGCAACGGCATGCTTTCTGCTAAATTCCGACCGGGACCGACATTGTGATACGTGCGTCGGCGTGACGTATGCGGGTACGGGCGCGAGTGGCCCGTTCGAGCGATGGAGAACGAACACATGAGACGACACGACCGGATCGAAGAGAGATTTAACGTCTGGGCGGGGATCGCCTTGGCCATCGCGCTAGTGAACTTCGGCATCGGAGCTGGGGTGTGGAGTGGAAGCTCAGCCCAGGCCCAATCGGTAACGCCCGCGGAGTCGATGGACCCGGTCGAGGTCGTCCAGGCCGTGGAGCCCGCGGTCGTCACCGTCATCAACCGGCAGGTCGTGGGCGGACCAGGCATCTCGGAAGTGGTGCCGGCCGGAGCTGGAACCGGGTTCTTCATCAACGATGAGGGTCTCGTGGTGACGAACAATCATGTCGTTGAGGGCGGAGAAGACTTTTCGGTATTCCTCGCGAACGGGGAGGAACGCGAGGCGACATTGGTCGGTGCAGATCCCATCAGCGACCTCGCGGTCCTCCAGATTGAGGGAGAGGTGCCTGGGTTTGTCCCCTTCGGGAACTCGGATGAGCTTCTCCCCGCCGAGACGGTGCTGGCCATCGGCTCGCCGCTGGGCACCTTCACGAACACGGTAACTGAAGGAGTGGTCAGTGCCATCGGCCGGACGCCCGCGGCCTTTCTGCCGCAGGCGACCGGGCAGGAGTCCATCTACACCAATCTCATCCAGCACGACGCGGCGATCAATCCCGGCAATTCGGGTGGTCCGCTGTTCAACTTGGCCGGCGAGGTCGTCGGGGTCAATACCCTCGGCATCCCCCAGCAGGCGGGTCAGCCGGTGCAAGGGTTGTTCTTTGCCATCCCGTCCAACACTGTGGAGAGCGTGGTCGAGCAACTCGTGGAAACCGGCCAGGTCAGCTATCCCTTCTTCGGGGTCGGGAGTATCCCGGTTACGGATGTCGTCGCGGCTCAGGCGGATCTGACGGTGAATCAGGGTCAGTATGTGGCGGAAGTAACGCCGGGCTCACCGGCTAGCGAGGCAGGCATTCAGGAAGGGGACGTCATCACCGCGATCGGTGGTGAGGAGATCACGCAAAGCAATCCATTCGTCGAGTTGCTGTTCGAGTATGCCCCCGGCGATACCGTCCCCGTCACGATCCAGCGCGGTGACGAGACGGTGGAGACGGAAGTGACGCTAGCCGAGCGGCCGTAGGTCCGCGGTCAGTTTGGTGTGATGCGTTAGCGCCGTCGCCGTACGGGACGGCGGCGGTGCCTCGCTGTCGGTCGCCAGGCGCGCGCCAGGACGAACCACCCGGCGTAAAAGAAGGCTACGCCGAAGATGATGGCGAGCACCGCGTACAGCCAGAGCCCGAGCCAGACGGAGAGAAGTGTCAGCAGGGCAAAGACGATGAGCACGCTGACGTAGAGGACGGTGCCAAGTTTGGTCATACGCGCCAGCTCCCGCTGAGATCGGGTTGCATGCTTTCGGAGGGACCCGCGCGGACGGCCGCCGCGCGGAGTGGGCAGCCGCAGCCCTCAACTAGCTGAGCACACGGTGCCCCAGCCCCCCATTGATCAACCGGAGCTCGTTTAGCCTTAGCCCGCGTCTGCGGAGGCGGCGGGAGAGCTCTCTGCGCCGCCCAATGGCCAGGATACCGTGTCCGCGGGCGGCTCGATGGAGATATCGGCGTTGAAATCGCCGTAGGTCGTCCGGTTGACGATGCCGCCAGCGGCTGTCTCCTGGTAGCAGGGCAAATTGCGTTCGTCAATCGCCAGCGTGATATCGACACGCTCGCCCGTCTGTGTCGTCTGCACGACCCGGTAGCTCTGGCAGGTACGACCGTCGACCATGGTGACATCGAGCGGCGTCAGGGGGAGCTCCCGTGTCGATGGCTGCAGGTTGGCAAAGGGCGACGTGAACGCCTCTGGCCCCGCGAACCGCTCGACGAAGATGGCGACCGGACTATCGGGCGGAATCCGGGTGGGATCAAGTGCTAGCCAGGTTCTGGGATCAGCCGTCGGGTCGACATAGACACGGGCGTACGCCCCCCGGACGTAGACGAGACCGTTGGCGGCGATGAATTCGGACTGCGTTCCCGCCTCTCGCACGATCTGGTGACGGAGATCCGGCATCACCACCTCGTTGGTGACCACGGCCCCACCGGCGGGGATGACCTCGGGCGATGCCCCGGCGCTTGGTGAGGCACTGATTGGGCTTGCAAGCGAGTCCGTCAGAACGCCACCGCTACCCGAGTTGGATGAGGTCGCCCGGTAGGACGTCACCCCGGTCCACGCCGCCTCGACCAGAGCTGCCAGATCTCCCACGGTGGCAGGGGTGCCGACAGCGGGCGACGCGCCCGGATTCGGGGGCACGGCACTTGCCCGTGGGGGGTCGCCGCTGATGATGGAGATGGGTGTCACGGTTTCCCCCACCGTGGCCTCGTCCGCGCTCCCGGTTCCGCCGCACGCCACGAGCGTTACGCTTAGCAGGAGTGCCGGCAGAATGACGCGCCCGTTCGCGATCAGTCCGAGTTGCCGGCGTCGTTGGCTGGTTATCTTGAGCAACGTGGACACGGTCTCTCCTGATTGTCAACCGAGGGATCGGACGGACTAAGATGAAGGGTATCATCCGAGGCTGTACGGGAGGTGGCCGCCGCAGCTGCACTTCTCCTGAAGGAGCATAACCCATGTTGAACGACGCGTTTCCGATTGGTCGCCTCGCGGGGATTCCGGTCCGGTTGCACGCGACCTGGTTCCTGGTCGCGGCCCTGATTGTCTGGTCACTGGCTGCGGCCTATTTCCCCGCCGCCGCCGAGGGCTACGCGACCAGTTCTTACTGGGTCGCCGCCATCGTTGCCGCGGCGCTCTTCTTCGGGTCGCTCCTGGCCCATGAGTTCGCGCACGCCTACGTCGCCACCCGGCGTGGGATGCGAGTCGCGAGTATCACGCTCTACCTGTTCGGGGGCGTCGCGGCCATCGAGACCGAGTCGGAGACCGCCGCCGACGAGTTCTGGATGACGGTCGTTGGGCCGTTGACCAGTCTCGGCCTGGGCGGCGTCTTCGGGCTGCTCTGGCTGGCCTCGGGCGACGCCTCGCTGCTCTTGACCGCAATGCTCGGCTACCTCGCCTTCATCAATACCGCGCTCGCGCTCTTCAATCTCATCCCTGGCTTTCCGCTCGACGGCGGCCGTCTACTCCGGGCGCTGGTCTGGTGGAAGACGAAGAGCGAGGAGACGGCGACGCGGGTGGCGGCCGGCGCGGGAGTATTCTTCGGCTATACCCTGATCGCGATCGGGATCGCCCGGGCGTTCACGGGGTCCCCGGTCAACGGCCTCTGGTTCGTCTTCCTCGGGTGGTATCTCCAGAGCATGGCCGACCAGTACCGGCGGCAGGCGGGCGTTCAGCGGCTCTTCACCGGGCTGCGCGCGGTCGATCTGGCCAACCCGCAGCCGCTCTACGTGCGCCCGGACGACCGGCTCGACCGGGTCGCGGAGGACGTGATCCTCGCGCACGGCGTGCGGGCTGTCCCCGTGCTGGCGCCGGAAGCGCAGCCCGAGCAGATTCCCGGGCCGCAGGGCGATCGCTTTCTCGGGCTCCTCACATTAGCTAGCATCTCGGCGGTGCCCCGGGCCGAGTGGGCGACCACCACCGCGACCCAAGCGATGATCCCGGCGGACCGACTCTATACGGTGGGGCCCACCGACCCGGTCGAGGACGCGGTCCGGTTGATGGCTGAGCACGACGTCAACCAGTTGGTGGTCTTGGAAGATGGAAGGTTCGTTGGGTTGTTGAGCCGGGGCACCGTAATCCGGCACCTTGAGGTCCGATCCAAGCTCGCCAAAGACGACGGCCCCCCACGGGAGAAACCCGCTGGAAGGGCGCGGAGCCTCTGAGTCATCATGACGGTGCAACCACACCACCGGCACCCTTGGGGACGTGGGCGGATCTGGGAACCTCCGATAGAGGCTGGATCGCGAGAACATCCACGCCGGTGGCTCGGTGGCTCGGTGGCAACACGGGAACCGAACGATTTCAACTTGAGCCGGTCACCCGAGCGGCTCGCCAGGAACGGGGGAAGATAACAACCATACTGTCCGGATGTCGTTCCCAAACATCCTGGGGGCGCTATGCGTGAGGTGGTCCATGACATGCTAGGATAATGTCCAATTCACGCGCGTGCCGGTCGCGGTTGCGCGGCGCGTCGTTTTCCGTGGCGCCTGGTGGCCGCGCGGTGCCCGTCTGGTCCGTTCCCCGGCGCCCTCGTCGAGAGGAATCTCCAGCATGAGTAGCAATGCTCCCACCGCAACGGCCGCGCCCCATCCCGAGGGATTAGAAGGGGTCATCGCCGCGTCGACGGCGCTGAGCCATGTCTTTGGCGAAGAGGGCCGGTTGGTCTATCGCGGGTACGAAATCCACGAGCTTGCCGGAAAGGCGTCGTTCGAAGAGGTCGCCTACCTCCTCTGGGAAGGGCATCTCCCTACACAGTCAGAACTGGATGGTCTGCAGCGTCGCCTGGGGGAGAACCGGGAGTTACCGGAGGCGGTCATTGTTGCACTCCGGGCGTTGCCGTCGGATGCCGCGCCGATGGACGCGCTGCGGACGGGTGTCTCGGCGCTCGGCGCTGCCGATAAGAAACACTTCGACGAGACGCCGGATCTCGAGGAGGCCATTGCCCTAGCGGCCCGATTTCCGGCGATCCTGGCCGCCTTCTTCCGAATCCGGGAAGGCCACGAGCCGGTGCCGCCGCGGCCCGACCTCAACACCGCCCAGAACTACCTCTATCAGCTTTTCGGCAAGGAGCCGGAGGAGCGGCACTGGCAGCCACTGGAGACCTATCTCATCTTGCTCGCGGATCATGGGATGAATGCGTCGACCTTCACCGCTCGTGTCATCGCGAGCACTGGCTCCGACCTCTGCTCGTCGATCACCGGTGCGGTCGGCGCGCTGAAGGGGCCGCTGCACGGTGGGGCGCCCTCGAAGGTGCTGGAAATGCTGAACGAGATCGGCTCCGCCGAGAACGTGGATCGCTGGTTGACCGGCGCCCTGGACCGGGGCGAGCGCCTGATGGGATTTGGTCATCGCGTCTATAAGGCGGAGGACCCGCGGGCGGAAGTGCTGCGTGAGTTGGCCGAGCGCGCCAGTGACCCGGATTTCTTCGCGCTCTCCAAGCGGACGGAAGAGCGAGCGCTGGCGATGCTGGAGGAGCGCAAGCCGGGCCG
>DASYWB010000491.1:0-9284 GCA_035936495.1 Thermomicrobiales bacterium | reverse complement strand
GGAATACCGGGTCGAGCGCGATACGATGGGCGAGGTCCGATTGCCTAAGGACGCGCTCTACGCCGCCCAGACGCAACGGGCGATCGAGAATTTCCCGGTCTCGGGGCAACCCATGCCGCCAGAGATCATTCATGCCCTCGGACTGGTGAAGCTGGCGGCGGCGCGCGTGAATGGGGCGCTCGGGTTGTTGCCGGACGATGTCGCGGAGGCGATCAGCGTGGCGGCGCAGGATGTCGCCGGTGGGATGTATGACGATCAGTTTCCGATCGACGTCTTCCAGACCGGCTCGGGCACCTCGTCCAATATGAACGCGAACGAGGTGATCGCCACCCTCGCCTCTCGTTCCCTCGGCCGGGGCGTCCATCCCAATGACCATGTCAACATGGGTCAGTCTTCGAATGATGTGATTCCAACCGTCCTGCACGTCGCCGCGGTGCTGGGCATCGAAGGGCATCTCCTGCCGGCGCTGCGGTATCTCCACGAGACGTTGGCGGTGAAGGCGAAGCAGTTCGGCGACGTTGTCAAGATCGGGCGGACGCATCTGATGGATGCGGTGCCGATCCGGCTGGGCCAGGAGTTCTCCGGCTACGCGCGCCAGGTCGAGCTGGGGATCGAGCGGGTCGAGACGACACTGCCGGGGTTGCGGGAGCTGGCAATCGGCGGTACCGCGGTCGGCACCGGATTGAACACGCGTGCGGACTTCGGCGCACGGGTCGCGAGGGAGCTCACGGAGCTGACCGGGACCCGATTCGAGGAAGCGACCAACCATTTCGAGGCACAAGGTGCCCGCGATGCCTACGTGTTTGCCGCCGGAGGGCTCTCGACGGTCGCGGGATCGTTGATGAAGATCGCGAACGACATTCGATTGCTGGCCTCGGGTCCTCAGGCGGGCCTCGGCGAACTGATCCTGCCGGCAATCCAGCCCGGGAGCTCGATCATGCCGGGGAAAGTGAACCCGGTGATCTGCGAGAGCGTGATTCAGGTTGGCGCGCAGGTGACCGGGAACAGCCTGGTGGTGACGATGGGCGGGCAGTGGGGTCAGCTTGATCTCAACGTGATGTTGCCGGTGATGGCCCGCAACCTCGTTGAGAGCATCCGGCTCTTGGCGAATGTCAGCCGAGTCTTCGTCGACAAGTGCCTGGCTGGGACGGAGGCCAACGTCGAGCGGTGCGAGAGCTACATCGAACGGTCGATCAGCATGGCGACGGCGCTCAACCCCCTGATCGGCTACGAGCGCGCGGCCACGATCGCGAAACAGGCCTACGCGACTGGTAGAACGGTACGGGAGATTGCCTATGAGGAAAGTGGCCTGGACCGGAAACGCGTCGACGAGGCGTTGGATCCACGGCGCCAAACGATGCCGGATACGGGGGCTGGAGGATAACGGCGGCGCAACCATTCGCGGAAGCAACATGAGGTGCGATTGTATTAGGTAAGATAATCACCGCAACATACAAAATAAGAACAAAGAGCCAACGTTCCCGAGTGTCTAAAGCATACAGGCGCGTTGACATTGAGGCATCGTGGTAGACTGTTCGAGCGAGTGTCCGCCCGTGGTCTGGCTAGCCCGGCGCGTCCGTCTCCCGCTCCCGCTCTTGGTGTGATGATATTCAGCGGGTTAGAGATACCCGCGGGCCGAACGAGGAGGAGGGCGAGTGGTCCTTCCGATGGTAACGACAAGCACAACTGATGTCCTGACGATTCCGACGCTCCGGGATGTTTATCAGGCGCGAGCGGTGATCGAGCGCTTTCTGGTGCCAACGCCGCTGCTCCAGCCCCTCGCGTTGGCTGAACGGTTGGGATGCGAGCTCTTCGTGAAGTGCGAGAACTTGCAGCCGATCGGGGCGTTCAAAGTCCGAGGCGGCATCAACCTACTCAGTCAGCTCTCGGAGTCGGAGCGCGCACGAGGCGTCGTAACCGCTTCTACGGGTAACCACGGGCAATCGATCGCGTACGCGGCCAGGGCTTTCGGCGCGCGGGCGCTGATCTACGTCCCGGAGGGGGCGAACGAGAAGAAGATCGCCGCCATCGGCCGGTTGGGGGCGGAGGTGGTTCGAAGCGGGGAAGATTTCGCCGCCTGCTGCGAGGCGGCGGAAGCGCGGGCGAACGCCGATAGCGCCTACTACGTTCATCCGGCCAACGAGCCACGTCTTATCGCCGGCGTGGCGACCTATACCATTGAGATCTTGGAACAGGTGCCTGATCTCGATGTCTTGATTGTTCCGGTCGGTGGAGGAAGTGGTCTGAGTGGCGCGTGTATCGCCGGAAAGACGATCTCGCCCGACCTTCAGGTGGTTGGGGTCCAGGCCAGCGGCGCGCCGGCGGTTCACGATTCCTGGCGGCGGCGGGAATTGCTGACGCTGGACCGTGCCGAGACCTTCGCGGAGGGCGTGGCGACGCGGGTGGCCTTCGAGCTTCCGTCGCGGATCATCTGGGAGCAGGTCGATGACATCCGTCTGGTCGACGACGTGGCGATGCGTCGGGCGATCCTGACGCTGCTGGAGACGACTGGGCTGGTGGCCGAGGGCGCCGGGGCGGCGGCTCTCGCGGCCGCCTACCAGATGAGGGGGGACCTGGTCGGTAAGAAGGTCGCGGTTGTCCTCTCGGGCGGTAACATGACCATCGATGGGCTCCGGCAGGTCCTGAGCGAGGAGGAAGCCTGGTGAGCTCGCTCTGGACGCGGCTTGGCGGCCGAGGCCGCGATGGGGGCGCCAATATTCTCATCCAATTCGCGCGGGAGGTCGCCGGTCGGCGGCGCGCTCTGGCCGGCGCGCTGAGCGAGGTGCGTCATCCCTCGGTCCTCGATGCGCTCGCGGATGCCGATTTCCGAACGTTGGACACGACCATTGCCGAGCGCGCGACGTCGGATCGAGAGTTTGCGATCTCGTTGGCGCGGCTCTCGCACGCGGCGGCGCACGCCAAGGGCTTCGACCGGCAGATGGTGGACGCGGCGTTGCGGCTCGATTCGTTGTTGCCCGCCGATGATCCGAGCCGGGAGCGGGATAAGCTGCTGCGCGAGGCCTACTCCGCCGCGCAGCGGGCCAGCTATATCCGTGGAGGTCGGGTCGCGCTCGGGCGGCTGGGGCAACGCGCGTTCGACGTCAGTGATTTTGAGCGGGCCCGGCTGCTGCTTCAGCAACAGCTTGATCTTGGTCCAGAGGCGAGTGATGGCATCGCGGAGGTAGATTCGTCTATCGCGTTGGCCGAGATCCTTCGACGTGAAGGCGACTCGGCCGGGGCCCAAGCGTTGTACCGGCGGGCGGGGCAGTCCGCCCAGCGCCTGGAGTATGACCGGGGACTGGCCGAGGCATTGGTGCGACAGATCGAGCTGATGCCGTCCACCAGCGTGGAGACGCGTATCGCGCTCCAACGCCAAGCCCAGGCGGCGGCCGAGCGCACCGGCGATGTCGCCTTGGAGAGCGAGATCATCGTCGGAGTTGCACGCGGGCTGGTCGAAGTCGGCCGGTATGAAGAGGCCGCCGAAGAACTGTACGACGGCCTGGCTCTGGCCAGGGAGACGGGTGACCTCTCGCGGGAGAGCCGCTGCGTGGCGGCGTTGGTGGAGGTTGAACGGCACATGGGCCGGCTGCCCGCGGTGGCCGAACATGAGCGCGATATGCTGAGGTTGGAGGAGCGGTTAGGCAACCGCGCGGTTGCCGCGAACTATGGGGTCGATCTCGGGGCGACCGAATTCTCGCTCGGGCGGCTGGAAGCGGCCGAAGCGGCGTTCGAGCGAGGTCGAGCGCTGGCGGTGGCGATCGGCGACCTCGATATCGAGCAGCGGGCGCTGGGCGGCCTCGGAGCGGTGGCGACCGCGTTGCGGCGCCCGACCGATGCGATGGACTACCTGATGCGGGCGCTGGATATTGCCCAAGACACCGGGCAGGAGCGGCACGAAGCTCAGTGGCTTGGCAGCATCGCCCAGGCGCTCTGGACATTCGGCGAGCAGAGCGACGCGGCGCGGGCCGCCCAGCAGGCGGTGGACCTCGCCCGGAGCCTCAACGACCAGGAATTGGAAGCTAGTCTATTACCCCTGCTTGGGCAGATCTTCGCTGGACGGCGGGAAACGACCCGGGCGCGGGAGAGCCTGAACCGGGCGTTAGAGCTAAACCGGTCGCTGGGGCGGCCCGCGGAGCAAATTGCCGCGTTGACCAGCTTGGCCGGACTGGCCGGCGAAACTGGGCAGCCCGCGCAAGCAACCGCCTACTATGAGCAGGCGCTGGCACTCGCCAACAACAGTGGCGACCGGCCGGCGGCCATCAGGCTCTATCGCCGGTTGGCACGCCTGGCGCAGCGGCGCAACGACCAGCACACCGCGCTGGAATTGCTAGGCCGTGCGCTATCGGCGGCCGAGGCACTCGGCGAGCCACGCTTGCGCGGGCAGGTGCTCCAACATCTGGCGACGACCCAGGACTTGGCGGGCGCCACCACCGCGGCGGCTGATACCTACCGCCACGCGATTGGAGCGGCAGAGTCTGCCCGGGATCGCTATGGCGAAACGGTGATGTGCCTCAACCTCGGAGTCTTGCTCGCGGACCAGGATGATGAGGACGCGCGGCGAGAAGCGGTGCACCACCTCCAGCGCGCGGCGGTGTTGGCGGCGGATCTCGGTAAGAAGGGCGAGGAGCTGCGCGAGCGCATCATGGCCACGCTGGCTCAAACGGGCGACCTGCCGACCCGGGAGCAAGAGAGAAACCGCTTTGAGATCGGTCGAGGAGCGGCTATGCACCCTTCCCGGAGTCGATCCTCGCGTGATGACGTCGAGCATGACGACGTGAGCGACCGGCCAAGGGGGGCCGGGTACGACGACGTGGGCGAGGACGAAGTCTTCGATGAGACGACCCTGCCGCCCCATTAGCGCATCTCCTCGTTGTTAAGCCCGCGGGACCCCCACCAGGGTTTCAGCGCGTGTCGCCGCGTTGACATCGGCGCGACCGATGAACGTGCTTCCACATCGACTAACCTTGGACGTACGTACAGCGCGCTGCTATACTCCCGGTCACCGCAGATCGCCCCGACCACCGGAAACAGTAGCAGCCTTATATCGTTGTTCCGAAGAGATAACGTGTAATCCACCGCGCGAGAATCGCGTGTTGGTGTGTCACGCGATAGATCACAAGGATGCATGCTGACCATGCAAGGGCCAATGGCGTCCGCGGTTGCATTTGCGCTCTCGGGTGGGGAGCCGGTCGATTCTCGCCGGCGCATGTTTGCCGACGTGGTGCCCGCGGGCGGGCGGGACCATCAGCGGCGACTGATCGCGGCAGTCGAGCCATTGGAGCTTTCCGCCCGCGGTATGGATGTGGCCACCACCGCGCTCGACGCGATCCGACATCAATTTACCGTGGGGACGGAGGATGCGGTCTCACTGGCGCTCGGGAGGGCCATGGCCGCCGCGAACACCGCCGTCGAGGCGGATAACCGGGCGTGGCCGGCTGAAGAGCGCGACCGCCGCGTCATGGTCGGCGTCACGGCGGCGGTGGTCGAGGGCTCGTTCATCACTATCGCCCAGCTCCCGCCCGCGCAGGCGTTCCTTATTCAGGACGGGCGCTGTTATCCCTTGCCGACCCTCGCGTCTTGGCGGCCGGACTATGCACCGGAGGGAGATGAAACGGTGGCGGAGCCGCTCGGGACAGGCCTTGGTGTCGCCCCGTTGCTGTTCCGGTCGTCGATCTCCCCGGGCGATCTCATCTTGCTGTGCGATTCCGCGTTGGCCCGCTGCTTAGCCTCTGCAACGTCGACGCTGGAGGCAGGAGGGCGGGCGCCGGTCCAGACCCTTGACGAGGCGTTGGTGTGGTTGGAAAGCACCGCCGTCCACAATAACCTTGATGATGTTCAGGCCGCGTGCATCGTGGTCCCGGCCGCTAATCGTCCATTAAGCCCCGAAGCTCGGCGTGGACGCCGAACGCGTCAATCCCGGTGGCTGAGGATGGCGAACGGGCGGCAGCGCGGGGCGGTATCCGATATCACCGCCAGGCCATCGTCGGCGGCGCGCGAAGGCAGGTCACATGGCGAACCGGACCTCGCCTTGATAGCGGATCCCACGGAGGAGCCCGATTCGCGGCCGAAAGAGGTGGATGAGCCGTTCGTTGCAAGTCCAAATGATCCAGCGGGAGTTAGCGAAGCAGCGGCCGACCAGCCCGCCGATCTGGATCACGACATCGTGGATGAGCCCATCTTGGTGATGGAGCCAGTGGAGCAGGACCTGGCGGCGATGCCACAAGAAGCGAGCGGCGACGACCAACGACACGGAGAGCGACCTGATGTCGCCAATGTGTCGGAAGCCTCAGTGATCATCCACGGACAGCTCCAGGCGCGAAGGCAACGCCGGTCGAGGACCGGACCACTTGGGCGGGCGGTCGCAACGCTCCTGGCGCTGGTCGTGGTCTGCGGGGCGTCCGGCCTCATGCATGGGCGGTTTGTGGCTCGGGCTGAGCATGACGAACAGGTGACCGAGGCACTGGCGACCGTGGACACCCACCTGGCGGCGGCGGCACAAGACGACGCCACGGAGGACGCGCTCGCGGAGGCCGCGGCGGCGATGGACCGCGCGGAGCGTTTAGGCATCCCGGCGTCTGAGCTGAGTGGCCGCCGGGCCATGCTATTGACCTATCGGGACCAGGTGCGTGGAGTCGTCCGGCTTGGCGGGGTAGCTCGCGTGGGGGGAGTGCCGGCTTCCCTGTCGGCGGCAAGCGACGTCACTCCCCGTCTCGTGCGGGCGAATCGGGACCTCTACCTGGTGTCAGGCGGGTTCTACCGAGTCGATCTCGACGATAGCAGTCTTGTCGCGGTGCTGACGCCTGGTAGTGAGGTGGGCGAGCAGGTCGTGGGCTCGCTGACGAATGGCGCCTGGTCGCCCGGCGGCATTGTCGTCACGGATGGAGAGGCGATCTTCACCTTCGACGGCAGCGAAGCCTGGTCCTCCCAGCCGCTCGGCTTGGGTGCGCCGGAACGCTTGGCGAAGGCGCCATTCGCGACACTCAATGGTGCGTTTTACGTGTTGGACGAGGAGACGGGACAGATTCTGAAGTTTGGAGGAGAGGACGGTTCAGCCAGCGGTCAGCCGTGGACCGACGGACCGGACGTGACCGCGCTTCGCCAGGCGCGGGATATGGTGATCGATGGCGATATCCATGTCTTGCTCGCGGATGGGCGCCTTGCCACGCTGACGGAGGGCAATATCGCGGCATTGCGTTCGTTCGACGTCACGCCGTCGCTGACGAAGCCGCTCGCGCTTGCCGGCGGCATGGATACGTCGGCCCTCTGGGTGTTGGATCACGTTGAAAACGAGGTCCGGTTGCTTCGTATCGATCCGGAGACGGGAGACGCTCGGCCGTTCGTGCTCGCGATACCCGAGGGCGCGGAAGCGGAACTGGCGACGATTCATGACGTGGCCGTCGATGAAGTGGGCCACGCCGCCTACTTCCTAACGGAGAACTCCCTGTGGCGCTCAGACTTGCCGGTCTTCGTCCCGGTGGAGTAGGCGGCGCATGCCGCGTCGTCTGGAAAGCGCGGACAGGGCGGTGGGAAGCCGGGCACGGCACGCCTCACCCCGCCCTTCTCCCGCGTGCCGTGGAGAAGGGCGGGGGTGAGGGCCGTTCGGCGACGCCCGTTGCTGATGGGCGCGTTCTGGCGTGCGATCAGATCCTACTGGAAGAAGGCCGCGTTCTTGGGCTTGAACTCGGCCCATTGTTCGGGCAGGTCATCCTCGAAGAAGATGGCTTCGACTGGGCAGACCTCGGCACAGACGCCGCAGTCGATACATTCGTCGGGATTAATGAAATACTGCTCGGCGTCGTCGGTCGAGTGGATGCAGTCCACGGGACAGACTTCAACGCACGAGGCGTCCTTAACCCCGATACATGGTTGTGAGATGACGTACGTCATGCTCGCACGCTCCTTGCCGCTCGTGGTCCACGGCGGGCTGATACAGAGGTTGTGCGCGCTGGGCCCGCTCGATGCGACTCGGCGCTCGTCGGTGACGAACTCGCGGACGCTGACGAGTATACCAAGCGACGGCTCGAGATGAAGGATGCGCTACCAGATGCTTTGTGCCGCCATACAGGACCGCAACGGCCAAACTGGGCGCATCGTCCGTGCTAGGCTCCACGCAGACCCGGGGACGGGACCACGCCTGAATGAATCGTGACGCTCACGTAGTGAGGAGAGGGAAACGGCATGGTGACGGACGCAAGCCACTTGGGTAGTCTCGGTATGACCGAAGATCAATTGGCGGCCTACCTGGACGAGATGTTACTGGAAGAGGCGGAGGAAGCGGCCGCCCAGCGGGGTACCTCCGCGGAGCAGGAGTTGAACAGTCCGGGATTCGCCTCGGTGCGCTCGTCCTGCAGCTATGCCGTGCGGCTGATCACGGCCAACAACGTCTTTCTCGCCAGGCAATTGCTCGATATGGGGGTGCTCGACGTCTCAGGAAGGGAAGCCGAGAGCAGATAGGACGGGACCTGTCAGTCAGCATGTCATCACGCGAAGGGCGGGGTAGCGCGATCGATGGAGATGATCCATGGCCGGGGACTCGTGCGCGGGCACACCGAACGCCGTCCCTTCGAATGCGCATGGAGCAGATGCGGCAGAGCGGTCCAACAGACCGGAGCCGGCCGGCGATCCGGTCGGGCTCTTCTACACCTGGTGGAGGCGTGATCCGCTGCCTGCTCTCCCTCACCTGCCTGCCTTGACGACCGAGGCGACGGACGACGAGCGGCTCATCGCAGACCTGATGCGCGTGGAGGTGGCAGCGGTCCGTGAGCGGATATGGCAGGGCCAGCGGCCTTGGCTTGCCCGGATGGCCGGCGAGCCGGCCGGGTACGGCTGGGTCGCGGAGCGTGAAGCAGCGATCGGCGAACTTGGCCTGACCTTTCCTCTCCCACCCGGCAATCTCTATCTCTGGGACTTCATGACCTTACCACCCTGGCGGGGTCATGGCATCTACCCAGCGCTGCTTCAAGCGATCCTCAAACACGAGAGACAAGCGGAACGGTTCTGGATCGGGCACGATCTTCCCAATGTCGCCTCAGGTCGCGGGATTACGAAGGCGGGTTTTCAGGTGATCGGCGTCGTCTCTCGGCTGTCCAGCGGCGTCCTCACGTTCATGCCATCCGGCTCCGGCCCCCGCGCGGAGGCCGCGGCGGCACTGCTCAATCTCCCGCTTGATGGCCACCTAGCCCAGCGAGCGACCTAGCTCAATGAGCTGTTGCTGGACGAGGCGGAAGCGCGTTCCGTGGTAGTAGACTCGAATCGCTGGCCGTCTCCCTGCACCAGGGTGCCTA
>DASYWB010000490.1:0-13909 GCA_035936495.1 Thermomicrobiales bacterium | reverse complement strand
GGGATAGCCTTCGACGCCGAGGGCAACCTCTACGTCGTGGTCAACTCGACGACGTTCGGCCCGCCGCCGACCGAGCCGATCGGCCAGGTCCTGCGCTGCAGCGAGATCGCGGCCACATAGTGCTCGATCCCGGTCTGAACGCTGCGGCGAGGTCTGGCTCATCGGAGAGCCTTAGGCCACCGTGAGGAGAGGCAGAAGGAGAGTGGGGCAAACCCCAGGCCGGGGGTGTGACAGCGCCGATCGTCCCCCGGCCGCTCCTCTTTGCCATACTCACACGGGGCGATGCAGATGGGGACTCGACCAGGATCCGATGGTCGAGTCCCCGCCCATGAGCCCAACAATGCTGACCGGTTACGTGGCGGAAATGGGGTACGGCGCCAGTTCCACGCCGCTCATCCGCCGGGACCGGGTGCCTGGTCGGGTTACTAGCCCTCGGCCAGGAATAAGAGGGCGCTCGGCGCGAAAAGGCCGGGATTGTCGTGCCGGGGAAGAGAGAGCGACGCCGATCACGCCAGTTGGCACCACGACGATCACATTGGTTACCTCCGACCCAGAGCATCGTGCGCGCTGAGCCAGACGAGCGGACAATCAGTCGAGATCGAGCCCCCGCTGGCGGCCATAGGGATCCTGCTGGACGTGGGCGAGGGCCGCGTTCGTGGTCAGGACTCGCACCCAGCTGGGGACCGGGTGGTGCAGATTGCCCAGCGCATCCCGCCAGGCGTCGAGCAGCGCCAGGCGGGAGATCGGCCAGTGTTCCGGGTCCGCGGCAAGCCACGCGGCGAGCCGGCCCTCGAGGGCGGCATCCGCCTCGTCGCGGGCCGAGGTGACCACCGCGAGCGCCACGCGCAGCGGGTCGTCCGTGGCATCCACCACCTGTTCCGCGGTCGGCACGACCGCATCGACGCCGGTGAGGGGGTCGATCAGCAGGTCATCCAGGGCATCCGCCGCCTCCTCCAGCTTGGCGACCCAAACAGCCTCGCTGGCGAGTTCGCGCAGCTTTGGATGCGCGATGGCCTGGGGATCGGTGATCGGCGGCACCACGACCTCCTGCATGATGTGCTCGTGTGCCGGGTGACACGGTCTTGAACCGGGGGCGTCGTACTTCAAGGGCGCTGACGCGCCAGAACGCATGCAGCCGGCCAGCATCCCCCTGATGCAAGATCCTTGTGAACCTGCTCAGTGGCGGTGATCGTCCTTCGCGAGTGACCCGGTATCGACGTTCGGCTCGTCCCCGGATCTCAGTGGCTGGTGGTCGTCGTCGGTAACCCGGTCGCGAACCTCGATGGGCTCCGAGCGCAATGCAGGGCGGCGAACGTCTGATACTTCCATGATACGCCGGAACATGGCGTCGTTGTGACCGTATCCCTGGACGTCCAACGCCACGAGCAGGTCGACCGCCTCTCCCACCTCTGTACTTTCGCGGTAGAACCACCATAGGCCCGGCCATCTTCATCAACATCAACCGCCTTTGTTGATGCATCGGCATTCGTATTGGTTCAGTGGTCGTACGGGTACACCGATGGCTGTTGCAACGTCACAGCGGGGGAGCCTGGGACCACCCCGATTGACGTTCTTCCGACTACCCACCCGGGCGCGCGATCCCAGCGGACATCGGTCCGGTAGTACGGAAGTGGGGAGGGCAAAGGCTGGTCCTGATGACGGGGATCGTGAGACATCAAGCCTGAGGTTCTTCCGCGACTTGGTACCGGTGCCCGCGTGTTGAGCTCGCCTTCTGACAGTGCCTGAGCGGGGCGTCGCGTTGACCCGCGGCGACGGGATCATCTTCCCGTCACCGCCAGCACTCCCTGATGTCACTCTGGACCGATATCCTGCAGTGAGTGCCCCGGGGTGGGCCAAGAACTAACCTGATGCACGCGTACATCCCGAGACCTCATGCGAGTAGCCGGTGACGTATTCTCACTGGATGACACGCCCAAGGCCTGCCATGATCGCTGAGAGACGATCTGATGGCACCGGACAGCCCTCGCGCGGCGGCTCTTCATGCTGTAAGTTCCGTCATATCAGCGACGACACGCGATGAGCCGTCGCTCGCTCGTCAGCGCCCCCGAGTGGCGGGCAAGGTGATTCCCAGCGTCTCCATCCAACCCGGCGCTCACAAACTTCCGACGTCGGGGATATTTTCCGACCAAGCCTCGTGAGAGATACGTTGACCCGAAAAAAGGGATGGGGTCGCCGCATCTTGGGTAACCGCATGCATCCCACCACGCGGAGCCGAGCTTAGGGCGGGGGTGCGGGGGGAGGGGGTGCCAGTGTTCTGCACGTTTCGCCTACGGGGCGCGGCAACCCATGGAGATGTTGGACGCATGACCGAGACGAAGACGCGTCCTACGCTGAGCGGGCTCGACGTTGTCGTCGCGGATGGCGGCGGCTGGCAGCTTGCCGGCCGCCGCATCGGTCTCATCACCAATCAGACAGGTGTTGACCGCCACCTGCGCAGCGTCGTTGATCTCCTCCACGACACCGACGGGATCGAGCTGGTGGCGCTCTTTGGACCCGAGCACGGCGTCCGTGGTGAGGCTCAGGCGGGAGCGAAGGTCGGCCGGGCGGTGGACCCGCGAACGGGCGTTCCGGTGTACAGCCTGTACGGCGAGACGGACCGTCCAACTCCAGACATGCTGACAGGTCTCGATGCACTGGTCTTCGACATCCAGGATGTCGGCGTCCGCTACGCCACCTATATCTCGACCATGTCCCTGGCGCAGGAGGCCGCCGCCGCGGCCGGTCTGGGGTTCGTTATTCTGGATCGCCCCAATCCCATCTCGGGTGATCACGTTGAAGGTAACCTGCTGGATCGGGCCTTCATGTCGTTCGTCGGCATCCATCCCATCCCAATCCGACACGGGATGACGGCGGGCGAACTGGCACGCCTGTTCGCGGCTGAACGCGGCTGGCCTGAGCCTGAGGTCGTGCCGATGCAGGGCTGGTCACGGGCACGGTGGTTCGACGAAACGCGCCTCCCCTGGGTCCAACCGTCACCCAACCTCCCCACACTTGACTCGGTGACGCTCTATCCGGGTACCTGCCTGATAGAGGGCACCAACATCTCCGAGGGGCGCGGCACGACCCGGCCCTTCGAACTCATCGGTGCCCCATGGCTGGATCCCTTCGCTCTTGTAGAGGAGTTGGAGCGGCGGCTGCTGCCGGGCATCACTTTTCGCCCGGCCTACTTCACGCCCACGTTCTCCAAGCACGCAAACGTGCGCTGCGGCGGTGTCCAGGTCCATATCGTCAACCGCGAGGCACTCCGGCCCGTAGAGCTCGGGCTCCACCTGCTCGATGCGGTCCGCCGGCTAAGTGGGGTTGCGTTTGCCTGGCGAGCACGCTCGGAAGGCGGCTACTTCATCGACCTGCTGCTCGGCAGTGACCGGCCTCGGCAGGATCTCGATGCCGGGGCTGAGGTCAGTGAGGTGACCGCAGGCTGGGCTGGACAGGCCGAGGCATTCGTGGAGCGCCGGCAAGCAATGCTCTTGTATTCGCAATAGCGGCATCAGCCTGTGGTGCCCCCGGCTCGGGATCTCTATCAGGCCGGCAGCGGCTTTCAGTGCTTTCGATGGTGACGTCGCGGGTCGGTAAATCTGAGGGAGAGCCCCCGCGTTTGTGCCCTCCCTTGCCTGGCGGTAGAATCGGGGCATGGGATCCCCAAAGGCGCCGGACGATTCAGAACCTCGCCCAGCGGCGCGCGAAACCCGCGAAGCGAAGGATCGGCCGCGGCCGATCTCGTGGAAGCGCACCCTCTACGCGCTGTGGATCGCGCAACTCCTGGCGATCATGGGATTTAGCTTGCGCGTCCCGTTCCTCCCGTTCTTCCTCGATGACCTCGGCACCGAATCCATCGACGCTCAAGCCTTGTGGTCCGGTCTCATCAACGCGGGCGGTGCCGGCGTCATGGCGATCAGCGCGCCGTTTTGGGGTGTCGTCGCCGACCGGTATGGCCGGAAGCCAATGGTCTTGCGCTCGATGTTCGCCGCCACCATCACCATCGCCCTCATGGGCTTCGCGACGCAGCCCTGGCATCTGCTCGGACTGCGGTTTATCGAGGGCGCCTTCTCGGGCACCGTCACCGCGTCGACGGCGCTGGTCGCTGCCACCGCGCCAAAGGAGCGGACCGGCTTCGCCCTGGGCATGATTCAGACCGCGGTCTTCTCGGGCGCGTCATTGGGACCACTCTTTGGCGGCGTCCTGGCGGCCCAAATCGGCTACCGGGCCACGTTCTGGGTCGCCAGCGGGATGCTCGCGACGGGAGGCGTGATTGTCCTGTTTCTCGTTCAGGAGCGATTCGCGCCGGTTGTCCACAGAGAGGGCTCGCGAAGGGGATTCCGCGCCAACTTCGATGTCCTCGCCGGACGGATCATGCTGACGATGGTCCTCGTGATGCTGATCATTCGCCTGGCCGCGTCGGCGACGCAACCGATCCTCCCGCTCTTCGTGGAAACGCTTTCTGACGTACGTGCTCAGGATCAGGCGGCGCTCGCTGGGGTGATCCTGGGCGTCGCCGGACTAACGAGCGCAATCTCCTCGGTCATCTTAGGCCGTTTGGGAGACCGGCTTGGATACCGACGGATCCTCTTCTGGTGCGCGCTGGGGGGCGGCCTCCTCTATCTCCCGATGGTCGCGGTTCAGGCCGCCTGGCAATTGGCGGTGCTGCAAGCGCTCTTCGGGGTTGCCGCGGGCGGCCTCATCCCCTCGGCGAACGCGATCGTCGTCAATGTCACCGCACCGGAACGCCGGGGCGTCGTCTTCGGCCTGATGGCCGGTTCCGCGTCGCTCGGCGGGTTCTTTGGACCACTCGCCGGGGCGGGAATCGCCGCCGGATTCGGCTTCGGCGTCGCTTTCTTCTCGACGGGTGTCGCCCTGCTGCTGCTCGCCCTCGCCATCTATCTGACCGTCAAGCCACGCCCCGCCGCGGTATCGGAGCCCCTGGGCGGGCGGGCGTGAGACGGCAAGACGGCGAGGAGAGTGTAAGCGTCGTTCGTGGCGTGCCTCGTCACCGTGTTCCCTGGTAGGGGCACAGGGCCTGGGACCATCTGTGCCGACAAAATGGGGGGGTGTAGGCTGAGGGCAGCATGCTGGTGCCGTTGTGCCACGCAGGAGGCTGCCCCACCATGGCCACATCGCGGCTGGATGCCATTGAAGCCGTCATTCACGCGGTTGTGTCCCACCTGGAGCCCGCGCCTGCTGCCAGGCGGGGGCGTCCCCCGATCCTGCCGGCCACGATGCTTTGGGCCGGCCTGTTGGTCTGTGTGCTGCGGGGATGGTCCAGCTACCTCACGCTGTGGCGCCTGCTCCATGTCCGCGGGGTCTGGGACTTTCCCGCCGTTCCCATCAGCGACGACGCCGTCTACCGCCGGCTGGAGCGGGCTGGGGACGGCCCGATGCACGACCTCTTGACCGCGATCACTGCCGAACTGCTGGAGCGCGCTGACCGTGACGAGACCCTGGCGCCCTTCGCCGCCGAGGTCGTGGCGCTGGACGAGACGACGCTGGATCCGGTGGCCCGCCACCTCCCAGCCTTGCGCGGCGTGCCCAACGGGGCGTCTGCCTTGATGCCAGGGAAGTTGGCGGTGGTCTTCGATGTGCGCCGCCAGCTCTATCGTCACATCACGTTTCCCCCCGAGTTTCGCCAGAACGAACGGCAGCTTGCGCCTTCCCTGCTGGCCCAGGTGCCCCCCGGCAGCCTCATCCTCGCCCACCTCGGGTATTTCGGCTTCAAGTGGTTCGATGACCTGACGGATGCCGGCTCCTGGTGGCTCTCCAAGCTCCGGGCCAAGACGAGCTACACGATAGTGCATGTCCACTATCAGGACGGCGAGACGCTGGATGCGCTAGTCTGGCTGGGCGCCTATCGGGCCGACCGCGCCAAACACCTGGTGCGGCTGATCCAGGTGCCGCACGTGAGTTCATTCGCCCCAATCCATGGCACCGTGTCTGCGTGCAATGAGGCCGGTGGGACCTCATCGGGCCAAAACGGGTGAGGGAACCGCACCGTTCGTACACCTAAGGAGAAGACGATGTCTCACCAAGAGAAGTTGATTGCCTGGCTCAACGACGCACATGCGATGGAGACCTCCGTCGCCCAGGTCCTTGAAGCGCATGCGAAGGAGGCTAAGGATCATCCGTTAATGCAGACGCGGATGCAGGAGCACTTGGAGGAGACCCGCCGCCACGCCGACCTGGTCAAGGGTTGCATTGAGCGCCTTGGTAGCAGCCCCTCCACCATCAAGAGCGGCATGGGGACGGTGATGGGCACGGTACAAGGGATGTCCACGGCTCTGGCCAAGGATAAGCTCGTCAAGAATGCCCTCGCGGACTACGCGAGCGAGCACTTCGAGATCGCGTCCTATCAGGCGCTGGTCACCGCCGCGCTCCAGATCGGTGACCAGCAGACGGCCACGGTTTGCCAGGACATTCTCCGCGACGAAGACCAGATGGCCCGCTGGCTGGAGCAACAGCTCCCCGTCATCGTCCAGGAGACGATAGGCGAGGCAGCCGAAGCCCACGCCTAACAGGTTGTTCCATAGTGCCCATCTCACTCGCGAGATAGTCGGGGAAGCTGCCATATGCCCAAACGTCAGCGCGGACGACGGATGCTCCCGGCCATCGCGGGTATTGGCCTTGGGCTCACCGCCCTGCGGGCCATCCGACAGCGGCGGACGGAGGATCTCCACGGCCAGGTTGTCCTCATCACCGGCGGCTCCCGGGGTCTGGGTTTCCTCCTCGCCCGGGAGTTCGCCGCCGAGGGCTGCCGTGTCGTGATTTGCGCTCGTGACGAGTTCGAGCTCACGCGGGCGAAAGTGGACCTGGAGCAACAGCGCGCTGAGGTCCTGGCGCTGCGCTGCGATATCGCGAACCGCGAGCAGGTCGACGAGCTCGTGGCGGCCGCGATCGAGCGGTTCGGGCGCATTGACGTCCTCGTCAACAACGCCGGCATCATCCAGGTGGGCCCGGTCATGACGATGACCGTCGAGGACTACGAGCGTGCGCTCGGCGTCATGTTCTGGGGCGTTCTCTCTCCCACGCTCGCGGTCCTGCCCGGCATGCGTCAGCGAGGCAGCGGGCGCATCGTCAACATCACCTCTATCGGTGGGAAGGTCAGTGTGCCCCACCTGCTACCCTACAACACGGCCAAGTTCGCGGCGGTTGGCTTGTCGGAAGGACTCCGGGCCGAGCTGGCACGTTATGGCATCAGCGTCACCACCGTGGTGCCCGGTCTCATGCGCACCGGCTCACACCTCAATGCCCTGTTTAAAGGTAATCAAGCGGCAGAGTTCAATCTCTTCGCGCCGCTCGCCAGTCTGCCGCTGATCTCGATTGACGCCGAACGCGCCGCGCGCCAGATCGTCACCGCGACTAAGCGCGGCGACGCTGAGCTGATCATCTCGCTTCCGGCTCACGTGGCGGTGCGGTTTCACGGCCTCTTCCCCGGCACGACGGCGAATCTGCTCGGGCTAGTGAACCGGTTACTGCCGGATGCCGAGGCGGACCGGGCTGGAACGGTACCCGGGATGGCGATCTCGGCTCGACACCCCTCAAAGCTTCGCGGAGCCGCGACGGTTTTGGGCCGTTCAGCCGCTCGCCGCTTCCACCAGTTTCCGGGACCACGAGACGCCGAGAACACGAGCGGATATGGATCGTAGGACGGTCCAACCGTCCCAAACATCGCGTGCATCTCCACCAGTGGACGGCGAGCGCTCCGAACATTGAGCCGGCGCTGAAGCAGTCACCACGGTTCTCTGCTTGGTTGGCCCACTAGCCGCGCCGGTGTTTGCCCTCGTCGACCCACCGTCCCAGCGCCGCGGCCCGTGCTCGTTGCCGTGATCGCTCGTGAGACCGCTCGCCAAGCAACGGTCAATCCTGCTCCGACGGCAGACGCCGCCCTAGAAATGGCATGCACACCAGCACAGCGGCGCTCCTGAAAGCACCAAACGTATAGTAGGATAGGTCACTTACGAAGGGTTCGTTTCCCGGATGTGTGCCATCTTCGCGGAGCGCGCAGTCGTCTAGGTGGCCAGGTCGATGCGCCGAGAATTTGTCGTGCTCACAGTGGTACTTAGCCTCACGGTAGCGCTCGTCGGAATCCTTGCCGGCCCTCGGACGGTGCCGGGGCTGGCCAGTGCCTCGCTCGAACCGTCGCACGCCTTCATGCACCAGGGAGACGACGATGACAGTGACGACTGCGAGGAGCAGGACGACTCGGGCCCCGGCAGCGATAGCAGCGGCCCCGGCAGCGGTGATTGTGAGGATGACGGCTCCGGGCGTGGACGAGGGCGGGGCCGTGGCGGCGACGATGATGAGGCCGGGGCAGCCGTCCCACCGGCCGGCCAGGCGGTCGCGCCCGACGGCCAGGTTGTCGTGCAGATCGTCGACCGGAGCTTCTCGCCGACGAGCGTGACCGTCGCCTCTGGCCAGAGCGTCACGTTCGTAAACGCGAGCGACGACGAGCACACCGCGACCGGTAGCGCCTTCGACACTGGGACCATCGCGCCGGGCGGCTCGGCCACGGTCACCCTCACCGCCGCCGGCACCTATGCCTACTTCTGCAGTTTCCACCCCGAGATGCAGGGCACCATCATCGTGACCGACGATGGCGGCGCAGTGTCAGCAGGTGCCGGTGCCGTGAGGGTCGAGGCTGAAGGCACACCCGATGCGCAATCCTTGGTGGGCTCGTGGCGAGTCACACTTACGCCTGCTGACGAGTTAGGACTGCCCCCGCAGTCGGCGTTAGTGACGTTCGCCGCGGACGGCAGCCTGATCGCCGCCTACCCCGCCCTCGGGTTCCCCCCGAACCAGTCGCCCCTCTCTATTAGCGCTGGGCACGGGACGTGGCAGCGGACGGGGGAAGATGCTTATGACCTGACTCTGGTGGCCCTCCTACTTGACCAGGCGGCGCAGTCCGCCGGCACGCTCACCGTCCACGAGACGGGCCAGTTCGATGGGGAGGTCTACCAGGGGTCGTTCACGAGTGAGCTGACCACCGCCGCCGGTAAGACGCTAGCAACCGGCCAGGGCACAACGCAGGGCGTCCGCATTGCCATCGAAGCCGCGGCCGCGACGCCGGGGGCAACACCCGTGACGACGGACACCGCGGAGGCCGTCACGATCCGGGACTTTGCCTTCAACCCACCGACACTGGAGATCCCGGCCGGCACGACCGTAACCTGGATCAACGAGGATCAAGCACCGCACACGGCGACGGGCGACCAGGGCGAGTTCGATTCCGGTCGGCTGGATCCGGGCCAAAGCTACAGCCAGACCTTTGACCAACCGGGTACCTACGCTTATCACTGCGATTTCCACCCGGAGATGACCGGCACCATCATCGTGACGTAAGCGCACCACTCGGTGAACGCTCGCCCCAAGGAGCCATCAGCCAGGATTGCTATGTTGTAGAGTTCGGGTGGACGCCATGGGGAAGGAGCGCTCCCGTTTCCACCATGCGGGATTGAAAGCCCGACGTTGAACCCCTAAACAGACTCGGGCTGAACACTTTTGGATGGCCTCACGGGGGCGACCACCCTTCTCCCGCGCATCGGAAGCGGGGGCAGCGGTCCCGATGTTCAGCGAGGGCTGCTCGCCGTCCTACCACTGGGCTCTATCCGAATTCGGTACCAGCCGGCTCGAAGCTTGCTGAGCCGGATGGGGCAAGACGTGGGTACATTAGCCGAGACGGCTGCACGGACTCTCGAGGTCTGGACTCTTTGCCTATCCCCACCTAGAGAGACGGCCGTTCGCTGGAAACGTGCGGGATCGCCCGCGGCGTGAAGCGCTCGATGTACTCGCGATAGCCCGCGATCTCATCACGGACGCGGTTGTCATCCCAGCCCAAAAACCGATGGGCGACGCACGCTACCGCCTCGTCGGCCCCGACGCCAACATCGGGGCCGAGGCCGATCATCGTCCGCCGCAGCAGAATGTCCGAGAGCGTCAACGCCAGCTCATCTTGGACAGCGAAGACGACCTCCGCCTGGATCGCATCGGTCTCCACCCTCAATGGGGTCCACAATGCCGGTTCCCTTTCCGCAAGACGGAGAATGGCTGCCGCGCGCACGCCATAGATATGGAAGAGCCGCTCGGCGGTCCTGGGCGAGACGTTGGTCCGTCCCAGCTCGGCGATGAAGATATTCCGACGCGCGGCAACCTCGCCATCACCGGGGAGACGTCCGCCGGGCACCGGGATCCGCGCCGTCGGACTCGGTGGTGCGTGACGCCCTAGTCGCTTGAAGACGGCGTCCACGGCCTGCTCCGCCAGGTTCCTGTAAGTCGTCAGCTTACCGCCGACGATGGAGAGCAACCCCTGCAACTCAGGGGCGTGATCATGGACGATGTGCCGGCGCGTGATCGCGCCCTCCGCTCCTTTCGCCTGGTACGGTAGGGGCCGGACGCCGGAATACGTGTAGCAAACCGACGCGCGTGTCAGGCCCGCGCTGGGAATGGTCCGATTCGTCTCGTCGATCAGGTACTGGATCTCTTCCTCAGTCGCCACGACCCGGTCGAGATCGCCATGATAGCGCTCGTCGGTCGTCCCGATCAGATAGAGATCGTTCCAAGGGATGATGAAATAGGGCCGCCCGTCCCGCTCGGCCTCGACGTAGAGGGCATCCCGCGGCGCGCCGGGGAAGGGCTCGACGATGATGTGGCTGCCTTTTGTTCCCCCGATCATCGGCTCGGACCGCGTACCAGCCTTGTCGGTTAGGAGCCGGTCGACCCACGGGCCAGCGACGTTCAGCGTGACGGGTGCAAGGGCGTCTCGCGTACCGCCATTGACCAGGTCCGTATAGGCGACACCCCGCACCGTTTGGTCTCCGGCATCGGTCAGGAGCCGGTCCGCGCGGGCGTAGGTGACGATGGCAGCGCCGTGATCACGGGCGTCGAGCGCGTTTTCGACCGCCAGCCGTTCGGCGAACGCGATCTGGGCATCGTAGTAGACCGCCGCCCCGCGTAGCCCATCCCGTCGCAGGCCAGGCGCGCGGCGCAGCGCGGCGTCTCGCGACAGCATCCGGTGGCGTGGCAATGATTTATCAAAGGAAAGGATGTCGTAGGCGACCATCCCGACCCGGATCAGCAACGGTCCGCGGCGATCGCCACGATAGATGGGAATCAGCAGTGGCAGCGGCTCGACCAGATGCGGGGCGACGTGTAGCAACCGCTCGCGCTCACGCAGCGATTCACGTACAAGTCCGAACTCACGGTGCTCGAGGTACCGCAAGCCCCCATGAATGAGCCGACTGGACCAACTCGTCGTCCCACTGGCGAGGTCGCCCTTATCGAGCAGGAGAACCCGGAGTCCCCGCATCGCCGCGTCCCGCGCGATCCCCGTTCCGTTGACACCCGCCCCGACGACGATCAGATCGAAACGCTGACCGTCGTTTGGAAGTTCGCGGCTCATAGACCTGCCTTCGCCATGTCGTTAATCATTCCTGATGCGGTCACCCATCGTATCCCACCTCGGGTTCCCGTGGCGCGTCGCAAGGTCACGGTATGACCGGTTACTTTCGTCTTCCCTCGCTAGACAGCGACCTCTTCCAAACCAAGGCGAGGCGCCGCGCTACGTCCACGAGACGATCAGGTCGTCGAGCGGTAATCGGGGGCGGCGGATCGGATCCTTGGCGGCACGGCCGACCGTGATCAGAGCGTGGGGGATCAGGGCGGCGTCGAGTCCCAGCGCGTCGCGGACCACATCTGGGCAGAAGAGCGGCGCGCACATCCAGCCGGCATCGTAGCCGGACGCATGGATCATGAGCAGCAGGTTCTGGATGGCGGCGCCGATGCTCTGGACCGCCATCGTCGCTTCGGCCTCCTGGCGACCGGGGTCCGGGTAATCGTCGAGGCCTTCTAGGTAGAGGCACGGGACGAGCAGGATCGGTGCCGTTAGCAGACGCTCCCGGCTCTTGCGAAGCCGGGTCTGGACGATCTCCGTATCCTGCCCGTCCAGCTCAAGCTGCTCCTGCCAGGTCGCGGCCATCGCGTTGGTCAGCGTGAGCTTGCGGTCCGCGGACTCGACCACCGCGAAGCGCCACGGTTGTCGCCCGTGCGGCGACGGCGCCCAGCCGGCCGCCTCGATGGCGCGCTCGATGACCGCACGCGGCACCGGCTCACCGGTGAACGCCCGGACCGACCGGCGTCCCCGGATTACGCTCTCTAGCTCAAGCAGCCGCCCGTTGGGGATCGTCTCAGCATCGGGTCCGCCAGCCCGCCAGGAGGTGGCCGTCAGATCGGTCATCCGGATCACCGGCCGGGACTCAATGGCCATCGCCGCGTATTGCGGGTACTTCTTCCGGAGCGCGGCGATGGCTTGGTCGTGTCCTGCCCCGCCCGGTTGGACGAGAGCCGCCTCCCCCTTGATCTGTACAAAGGCCAGGCGTTGCCAGTCCTCGTCGTAGTCGTCGATCACCAGCGCGACGGCCGGTTGGGCGACGATGTTGCGGACACGCCGTAGGGCCAGGTCGTCGACGCGCTTCGGCTTCTCGTCCAGCACCGAGACGATCTCCGGCGCGCCGCCGCGCTCGACCACCGCGTAGCAGATCGGGACGACGGAGGGCCTACCCTGGGCGTCGGCCGTCGCGAGGTGACCCACGCGTCGCTCGTGGACGAACGCGAGCTCCTGCTCCGTTGGCCGTCGCGCCTGAATGGTCGTTGCAGAAGTAGGCACGCCTCTCCTCTCCGTGGCTATCCCGCGCGAGTTACCGCTGATGGGTCGGGATGGTGAAGGCATCGGGACGAGGGGTCCAGGCCGGCATGTCGGGGGACTCGCCATAGAGCGCGGTCAGATCGTAGAGGTAGATCGCGGCCGGTTCTTCGTGTAGCACCTGACCAACCTCACGATAGAGCGCGGCCCGCGCCGCCTCGTCGGTTTCAACCGCCGCTTGGTCCATCAACGCCTGCACCTTGTCATTCTCATGACGCGAGAGGTAACCGGTGTTGGCGATCACGAGGCTCAGCAAGGTGTAGGGATCAAAGATACCCCGCCAGCTCGCGAGGCGGAGGGGCGCCGCCTCGGGATCGGCCCATGTCTCGTTGAACCGGGCGATCTCTACCACTTCGATCTCGACCGTGATCCCCACCTCCGCCAGGAAGCCGCCGATCGCCTCAGCCAGCTCCGTTCGATCCGAATTGCTGACCGTCAGCGTCGTCGTGAAGCCATCTCCCAGGCCGGCCTCCGCCAATAACGCCTTGGCCCGCTCGGGATCATACGGATACGGAGCCAGGGAGGGATCGTAGCCCATACTGGTCGGGTCGAAGAAGTTTGGCAGCCGCTGCCCGAACCCTCCCGCCAGCGCGTCGATGATCGCCCGCACGTCGATGGCGTAGTTGAGCGCCTGGCGCACCCGGACGTCGTCGAACGGCGCGACGTCGGTGGCGATCCGGACCCAGGCCGAGCCTGAGACCGGCACGGGCGTCACCGTGCCGCCGTCCGACCGGATCGTCTCGACCTGATCGACCGGCACCCCGGTGATCAGGTCGGCGCCGCCGGAACGGAGGTCCGCGACCCGCGTCGCCCCCTCCGGCACGAACCGGAACACCGCTTGCCGGGCTACCGGCTGACCCTTCGGGCTTTCGACGAAATACTCCTCGTAGGCTTCGAGCTCGACGGACTCTCCCCGGTTCCATTCGAGGAAGCGGTAGGGACCGGTGCCAACAGGGTTGGCGGCGAAGTCGCTGGCCACGTCGGCCGCGTAGTCTGGTGGGAGCATCGCCAGCCAGAACGCGATCTGCGCCGGCAGATAGGGCGCGGGCTCGCTCAGCAGGAAGCGGACGGTCAGAGGATCAATTTCCTCAATGTCCTTGATCACCTGGAAATTGGCGGCTACCTGCGAGGCCGTCTCAGGATCGAGAAGATGTGCCACCGTGAAGGCCACCGACCGGCTGTCGAACGGCTCACCGTTGTGGAACG
>DASYWB010000489.1:0-3291 GCA_035936495.1 Thermomicrobiales bacterium | reverse complement strand
ATACTGGATGTGGACTCCAATGCCGCCGAACTCGCCCTCGAGGTGGTCGGCCGCCGGCCCCGCCTCGACCGGTGGTAAGAACGTCGTGTACGGGTCATCGAGGGTGGACGTCATCCCATCTACCGCCGCGTATTCGAGCTCTTGGCTGAATGCTTCTCGTTCCTCTTCCGTCACCGGCCGGAAGTAGTACTCATTTTGAAGCAGCCGGGCCATCTCCGCGACTTGGTCATACGGGGTATTGTCGGTGACGACCGAAAGGGGAGAGGCGTTGCGGAACACGCTCCGTTCCACGATGAGGCCGACGGCAAAGGCGGAGACCGCTACCAGCATCGTGAGAGAGGTGAAGAACGCGATATGCCATGACGTCAGCACCCGGGGGGAAGCCGAGGCCTGGCGTTCGCCTGTCGCCGCCGGAAAACCAGCACCTTGGTCTTCGATGGGACGGTACGTGGTTGAGGGACTGCCTTCATCGTTCATGAAATCGGTTCTCCAGATGGCGATCCATGTGCGCCCGCCATCCAAGCTTATGCACGCGCTCTTCTCCCCCCGATTATGATGGTGGGGGACACCCTAGGGCAAACGGATGCTGGTATATGGCACTTCGGAGTAGACGGTAGGCATGTTACTCGCGGTTGACGTTGGGAACTCGAACACAGTCGTCGGGCTGTGTGAGGAGGGTGAAGACGGCGCGATTGTCGCGACGTGGCGGCTCTCCACGAGGCGCGACCGCATGCCCGACGAGTGGTTCGCGGTGCTGTCGCCGCTCCTCAACGCGGCTGATTACCGCACGGCCGACGTGTCCGGGATCGCGCTCGCGAGCGTGGTCCCCACGGTGACGTCATGGTTCTCCGATATGAGCCGTGACAGATTCAACGTCGAACCACTGTTGGTCAGCGCGGACCTCGACCTCGGATTCAACGTCGCCGTCGACCGCCCATCCGAAGTCGGCGCCGACCGGCTGGCCAACACGAAAGCTGTGTTCGCACGTTATGGCGGTCCAGCCATGGTTATCGATTTCGGGACGGCGACAAACTTCGACGCCGTTTCGGAGGCCGGGGATTTTCTCGGCGGAGCGATTGCGCCGGGACTGATGATCTCGCTGGAGGCATTAACGGGTCGTGCGGCCCGCTTGTTTGCCGTCGAGTTGGCGCTCCCCGAGCGCGCGATTGGCACCAATACCATCACGAACATTCAGTCCGGCCTGATGCTCGGTTATCTCTCGATGCTCGAAGGGATGATCACGCGCTTCAAGCAAGAGCTTGACGGCGCGGCGCGGGTCATCGCCACCGGTGGCTTGGCGGAGCGATTTGCCGGCACGACGCCGCTGATTGACCATTATGATCCCGATCTCGTGATCGAAGGGTTGCGGCTCATCCACCGGCGCGTGAATGCTCACACGTCCCCATGACGGAGCGGTTTGCTAGTTGCCCAAGAACGAGAGATCGGTCTCAGCTGAGAAGTCACGGGCATACGCCTCAAGCAGATGCAGCGCGCCAACCGCGTCGCGGATGTCGAGCGTCTCCACGGGCGAGTGGGAGTAGCGCCGGGCGATATTGACGATTCCAGTCGGCACCCCGGCCCGGACCAAATGGACGGAAGCGGCGTCGGAGTTCCCGCCGTAGAAGATGCCGCGCTGATAGGGGATGCCCTCCCTCTCAGCGATGGCGAGGAGCGCGTCTCGCATGGCCGGTTGGGCGATCGCGCCACGGTCCGAGCCCTGGCTGACGAGCGTGATGACCGGTCCTGCACCGATCTGCACCGGGAGGTCTTTGGTCGCGGAGACTTCGGGTGTGCCGCCGCTGGGCATGGTGTCGAGAACAATGGCAGCGGTCGGATCGAGCCGGTAGGTGACGATCTCGGCGCCGCGGAGGCCCACTTCCTCCTGCGCGGTAATCACGAGGTGGAGTGTGCAGCTCAGGGCGACGCCGCGAAGCCGCTCGGCCAGTTCGACGAGGATCCCGCAGCTTACCCGATTGTCGAGCGCCTTGCCAGAGAGACGGTCCGGATTGGCCAAGCGCCGCATCGGCGCCTCGTAGGCGATAGGATGGCCAACCTCAACGCCGAGCTCTCGGACCTCTTCTGCGGAGTCGAACCCGAGATCAACATAAAGCTCACGAAGTGGGGGCGCGATCAGCCGCTCGGCGGGTGGGGTGATGTGTCCCGCCTTCACGCCAATGACTCCGTGGTGGCCATGGACGCGCACCGCTCGCCCGACCAGCAGCGTCTCGACGACCCCGCCCAGCCGCTCGAACCGGATCATGCCATTCGGCTCGATCGCTTTGACGACGCCTCCGATCTCGTCGGAGTGGGCGGCCAGCATGAGCGCCGGTGCTCCCTCGGGTCCGTCGACGGTCGCGATGACGTTGCCGAATGCATCGACCTCGACGTGAGCGACGAGACCGCGAAGGTCCTCGATCAGGCGCCGGACCATCGGCTGTTCATGCCCGGCGACGGCATCGATGGCCGCATAGTCACCTAGTCGCTCGACGAGGCGCTCCGTCAGGGTGGCGTCTTGATTTCGCGACATAAGATGCATCTTCTCCTTGGTGGCGGCGTCCATACCGCCTCTTGCGGGAACAACTGACATCCTTATAATACCGGCCAACCCAGGAACGAGGGCGGGCCGGAGGTTTGCAATCCAAAGGAAAGGAGCCGAAAGCTCGGGCAGGGAGTAATTGTTCCGGCGACGCGCGGGAACCAACGAAGGCACACAGAAGTGCGACAGCGTGAGGCGCTCGACGCGCGAAGCGACGAGCCTCGTGAGTTGGAGGGCGGCCGTGAAGCAGTACCCAGCGAATCGCATCCGCACCGTTGGTCTTTTCTCTCACGGTGGCGCGGGAAAAACCTCGCTCACCGAGGCGCTCTTATTCGACACGGGGACCATCAATAGGCTAGGGCGCGTCGAGGATGGCACGACGACGTCCGATTTTGATCCGGATGAGATCAAGCGTCACCATTCCGTCAGCACCGCCGTGGCCCCGCTCGAATGGCGCGACACCAAGATCAATATCCTCGATCCGCCAGGATATGCGGATTTTATCGGCGAGGCCAAGGCCGCACTCCGTGTCTGCGATGCCGCGCTGATATTGATCGACGCATCCGCAGGCGTGGAGGTGGGCACCGAGCAGGTCTGGCGGATGGCCGAGGAGCGGGGACTCCCGCGCATCCTCTTCATCAACAAGATGGACCGTGAGAACGCCAATTTCGACGAAGCGCTGAACTCCGCACGCCAGGCCTTCGGCAAAGCCGTGGCGCCGATCCAGTTTCCGATCGGCAGCGAGAAGAGTTTCA
>DASYWB010000488.1:0-4786 GCA_035936495.1 Thermomicrobiales bacterium | reverse complement strand
GCCCCGGCATGCGCTGGAGCGCGATCGGGGCGCAAGCGGTCACCAATGTCCGCCTGCTCCTGTTCAACGACGAATGGGCCGACTACTGGGCCGCCGCCTGAACTCCGACAATTCCTGCGCGCACCCCATCCTTCCTGGGTTATTGGCGCGGTGATGGAGGATGGCGAAGACCTCATGGAGATAGCCGAGGCTGACGCGCAGGTGTGGGCCGCTCTGCCAGCGCCGGCCGTCATGGTCTTTGATGCTGGGTCGGCTCAGGACGTTGACGGCGAAGCCGAGCCTGTTTCGGGTGATGGTTCCCATCTCATCCATTTGTCAGCTCGACGAGGGCGTCGCTGAGGCGGATCCAGCGGGAGAGGATGAAGCCCCACATGCGGGTTACGGTCCGCGTGGTGAAGACGGCGAGGGCGAGGTCGCGGCTGGGGTCGGCCCAGAGCAGGGTGCCGGCCTGGCCGAAGTGGCAAAAGGTCTCGGGAGAGGTGCGCTGGCCGGTCCAGTGGCGCTGTTTGGTGCCTTTGACCTCCCAGCCTAGGCCCCAAGAGGCATGGTCCCACCAGACCTTGCCGCTCTCGACGCCACCAGGGACGCCGCCGGCATGATCACTCGTCATCGCCGCGATGGTCCCGGCGCTGAGCGGGTTTCCGGCCGTGACCGGTGAGCCGGGCAGAAACGCGGCGGCGAAGCGGACCGCGGCTCGGGGCGTGCCGAAGAACCCACCCCAGGGGATCGCTAGGTCGCGCCAGTAGGCGCTGTTGTAGGCCTCGAACGCGGTCCCCGCGTTGGCGGTATCGGCGACGTGGACGACGCGCTCGAGCTCCGCATCCGACGGACGGGCGACGATGTCGTCGAGCCCGAGTGGATCCAGGATGCGAGCGCGCGTCATCTCCCAGAACTCATCGCGGCCCAGGTGCTCGGCGAGTCGCGCGAGCACCGCGTAGCCGGCATTCGAGTAGTGAAGGTGGGAGCCGGGCATGGATCGGAGGGGAGCCTGACAGAGGGCATCGGTCAGCGTGGCGAGGTCGGGCTGCTCACGGAGACGGAGTTTGCGATCCGCCATGTCCTCGGGGAGTCCCGACGTATGGCAGAGGAGCTGACGGACCGTCACCTCACCCCGGTGGGCCTCAAGCGCTTCATCCACGCCTTCCGCGCCGCGAGCAGGTCCCGCCGCGAAGGTGGGTACGATCCGGGCGGCGGTATCGTCCAAGCCGATGGCGCCCTCGTCGACGAGTGACATGACCGTCGCCGCGGTCACCGGCTTGGTGACCGACGCCAGTGCGAAGAGCGTCCCCTCATCAACCGGCTGGCCCTGGCGCGCCTCACCAGCATAACGCTCGGCGACGATAGCGCCGCCGTGCCAGACGGCCGCTCCGACGCCACCGACCCCACGTGGCTGGAGCCACTCGTCGATCTGCTCGAGCGCCGCATCGATCGCGGAAGATGTCGTCATCGTGTTTGCTCGCTGTCCCACGGGGCGACACGTCGAGAATCGGTCGTCAAGGGTATCATCGCACCTTCTGGGTGGGCTAACGGCGAGCGGTCGCTAGCCGAACACCCTGCCCATGGCCGCGATCCGTGGAGCGAGGCGCTCCTTGTTAGTCTGTGCGGACTGGAACGAGATTGAGGCAAGAGGGCATGCGATGAGCAGTGGGGAGCCAAGCATCGAGATCGTTGCCGATGGCGACGCCGTGGGCCGGCGCGGGGCGGAGATTGTCGCGGAGACGGTTGCGGCGAATCTCGAGGCAGTGCTGGCGGTTCCCACCGGGAGCACGCCACTTCCCATGTTCGCCGAGCTTGTATCCAGGGTGAAGAAGGGAGGCCTCGATCTCTCGCGAGTGCATCTCTTCACGTTGGATGAATACGTGGGCATGCCGCCCGACCGGCCGAACAGTCTTACCGGATGGCTGACCCAGGAGTTCTTGGATCCCGCGGGCATTGATCCGGCTCGACGTCATCTGATCCCGGCGACGGCGGACGACCCGATGCGAGCCGCCGAGGCGTACGAGGCAGAACTCGCCGCGCTGGGAGGGCTCGATCTGGCCGTACTCGGATTGGGGCCGAACGGGCACGTCGCCTACAACGAGCCGGGCGCCCCGGTCGAGAGCCGGACGCGCGTCGTGCGGCTGACTCCCGGCTCGGTCGAACAGGCCGCCGGCTACTGGCCCGAGGAAGATCCCGTGCCGTCGCTCGCCATGACCATGGGCGTGGCAACGCTGTTAGAGGCGCGCCAGCTCGTGCTGATCGTCTCCGGGGAGGGCAAGGCCGAGATGCTGCGCCGGACGCTTCGCGATGCCCCTGGCAGCGCGGTGCCGGCCTCCTGGCTCCGGCTGGCCGGTAACCGCCTGAGGGTGATCGCGGACGAAGCCGCCGCGAGCCGGTTACCCGATCGAGTTCGCGACATCGGCTGAGAGCGTTTGTACCAGACGCGCGTGCAAATCCGGATCACTGGCGATGATGATGCCTCCGGTGTTGCGGGCGACGGGCTTGTTGTACCGGTGGAGCTCGCCCCGCAGGTTCGTACATGTCCCGCCGGCCTCATGGACGATCAGGTCCGTGACCACAAGGTCCCATTCACCGCCGGACATCCACCCGTCGGGCACCCAGCCGAGGAAGGCATCGAATGGCCGCTCTGGCGAGACCCAGTAACGGGGATTGAAGCCGGTCTCTAGGATGGTTGGAGGGGCGATTGCATCCCGCTCAAGAGCATAGCTCAAGAGTGGCAGGGAGCCGGGAGCGCCGTACCAGACAGAGGTAACGACCCGTGGGGTATCGATGCTCGCGTCGGGATCGAACCGCAGTTGCCGCCATCCGCCGATCGTGCCCACCCAGGCGCCTCGTCCCACGACCGCGAAGCAGACGAGCCCCGTCGGCGGGTGGCAACTTGCCGCGACGACCGGCCGGCCGTTGACCACGAGGGCGATCAGCACGTCATAGTCGCCAGTTCCCGCCACGAACTGCTTCGTCCCGTCGAGAGGATCGACGATCCAGCACCGTTCGGCAGAACGTCTCGCGGCGGAATCGCCGCTCTCTTCGGTGAGGATCGCGTCGGAAGGGAAGCGGCTGGTCAGGCGCTGGCGGATGATCCTGTCGGAGGCGAGGTCGGCGTCTGTGACCGGGGAGCCGTCGTCTTTGAGGTAGGTCGCCGCGTCAGCCACGTCCCGAATAGCGGCGGCCGCCTCAATGGTGGCCCTGACCGTGATTTCGGCTTCATCAGCATAGGTTGTGACCACGGGCATCGGCATACGGGGAATATCCTCAAGGACGACCGCGAGCGACTCGCGCATTTTAATCCGCCGCCGTATTCTAGAGCCTGCTGTGGAATTCATAACACGCTCAGAACGGGAACGGCCTGCTTCCTCACGGGCATGATGAACGCAATCAGGTTAAACCCCTTCAGAGTATCAGCGAGGCGCACCTGATCAGGAGCCAACCGCCGGAAGAGCTCATCCATCCAAAAGTCCTGTTCGACCACCCACCGGCGCGGCAACAGCACGAATCCCCGCTTGACGTCCGGCACGAAATGATTTGTAGGCCGCCAGTTGTGCGCTGCTCGTGTAGGCTTTCTTGAGCCGACCGCTCGACGAAAGAGACGGAACTCGTATGGACGGAGAGTACCTCGACACCAACACCTGGGCCGAGCGGCAGGCGCGACGGCGCGCACGTCGCCAAGCTCAACCGGTTGCGCCCGCTGAACCACGGTTCTGGGAGATCGATGCCATTCGAGGGATCGCCATCGGGATGATGGTGCTCTATCACCTCGTCTACGATCTGGATTACTTTGGAGACTTCGATCTCAATGCTACCAGCGGCTTTTGGCGCCTGTTTGCGACAACCACAGCGTTCCTGTTCGTCTTCCTCGTGGGAGTTTCCCTAGCGGTGAGCTACGACCGCTCGCGCCAAACGGCCACCAGCGAGTCTCGTCTGTTCCGCAAGTACGCATCGCGGGGCGTGCGAGTTCTCGGGTACGGCATGCTGATCACGCTGGTGATTTGGCTCGCCGTGCCAGATGGCCAAATCTACTTCGGCATCCTGCACGCCATCGGCCTCTCGATTATCCTGGCCTACCCTTTCCTGGGGCGGCCAAAGCTTGCCCTGCTGGTCGCCGTCCCGGTGTTGCTCGCGGCACCGGTCGTGGAGACCCTACGCATGGATGAGCCCTGGTTGCTCTGGCTCGGCGTCCGCGCGCCGGTCGGTTATATGTTCGACTACCGCCCGGTAATCCCATGGTTCGGCGTCGCGCTGCTAGGCATCGTCGCTGCCAGCTACCTCTACCGTAATGGGGAGCGGCGCTTCCCCTGGCCCGTTCAGATACCGTTTTCGCTTAGCCGGCAGCTAGCGACACTCGGCCGCTACTCGCTCGTCATCTACCTTTTGCACCAACCCCTCCTCCTCGGTGTGATGTACGCACTCGGTCTCATCGACCTCGGAATCTTCTAGCGAACCCAACGTGCGAGCCTTGTATGATAAGGTCACAAGCCATGTCGAACGGAGTAGTGGATTGCCGGGTTGGGGTTTGAACGAGTCAAGCGGGTGCATTAGCGCGGGCTGAAACCACTGTTTTACAGATGCAATCAATCACATCAGGCTCTCAAGCTGCAGGGCGGCCCACCTGCACTGTCGACCATCGCCCGGTTCCGCTCCCTCGAATGGACTTCGTCACGAACCCTCCAGTCGGCGATCCTACTGCACATGGCATTAGGCACCCATTGCTCGCCGGGGGACCCCGGTGTAAACCCGCGGATATTGACGGTGGCCCACGATTTGCGGGCAGACTAAGGTAACGCTATGG
>DASYWB010000487.1:0-1686 GCA_035936495.1 Thermomicrobiales bacterium | reverse complement strand
GATCAGCGCGGCGGTACCGATGAAGACGAGGATGAACGTCCCGATCCCCTCCGCGACCATCTTCTTGATCAAGCCTTCTTCGACAATCACCATGTCCTCCCCGCATTACCCTGCATCCCGTGTGCTCTCCACACTTCGATGGTTTCTGCCCATATTGCAAGCGTCAGTCCACCAGCCCTCGACGAATGGTAGCACCACGAATCGGTCAGGAGGCGACACTCGCCCTCGCCGAAACCGCTGGTTCGCCCACGCGGAGAATGCCGGCCGCGGAAATGGCAACCAGGCTCGCGAGCAGCCAGAACACCGGCGTGTAGGTGCCCCATGCCACCACGAGCAGGCTCACCGCAAGCGGCCCGATCGCCATTGCCACCTGGTTCATCATCGCCACCGCGCCGCTGATTCCACCGTAGGCTCGCAGACCGAAGACGTTGGCGACAAGCGTCGCCCGCATCAGCGTCAGCGCTCCATTGCCCGCGCTGAAGAGCAGGACGAACAGGGCGACCATCGCGGTCGAGTCGGCGAATGCCAGCATCGCGATCGCCAGCGCATGGGCCAGGAAGATCGCCAGCGCCATCACGCGGTGCGAGAAACGAACGCTGAGCGGCGCGAAGATCAGCCGCCCCGGAAGCTTGAGCAGGCCGATCGCGCCGGCGGCGGTCGCCGCGAAGGTGGCCGAGAAGCCCTGATCCTGAAGGTACGGGATGAGGTGGATGAGCGTCGCGATCGAGCATCCCCAGATCAGCGAGAACGACGCCGACATCCACCAGAACGATGACCCACGCACCGCGTCGTGCAGCGTCCAGCCGGCTGGCTCTCCGCTCCGTTGGGATGCTGCCTGGCCGGCATCCGGGAACGGCGCGGTCGCCCCTCCGTCCGGCTCCAGCCCAAGATCCGCCGGCCGATGCCGCAGAAAGATCCCATGCGGCAGGATCGTCAGGGTCGCGAGAATGGCCGCCAGGATCAGCAGCGCCTCCCGCCATCCCCAGCGCCCGACAAGCCAGGAGGTAAGCGGCAGGAACACCACACTCGCGAGCCCGCCGAAAAAGGTCAGGATCGCCAGCGCGCGTGCGCGGTCGCGCCGGAACCACGTCGCGACGACCACGAACGACGGCTCGTAGAGCACGGCCGCCATCGTCACTCCGAGCCCAACCCAGATCAGGTAGAACACCGGCAGGCTCGGGACGTTCGCCCAGGCCACGATCAGGAGCGAGGCCGCGATCGAGCCGATCGTCATCACCGCCCGTGCTCCATGCCGATCGACCCAGCGCCCCATCGGTATGCCGGCAAGCCCCGAGATCAGCGTTCCGCACGAGAACGCGCCGGTCATCTCCACCCGCGTCCATCCCAGGTCGTCGCCCATCGGCACGATCATCACGGAGAACGCGTAGTAGACGATGCCCCACGACACAAGCTCGGTCAGGGACAGCACGAGGAGTTGGATCCACCCGTAATAGAGGGAGCCACCGGAGAACGGCGGGGGGCCGGAGAGGCGAGCACGGAAAGGTGTGAACCTGCCGGGTGTGTCGGACGAGGAAGTCGTGTCGGGCGTGTCCGAAACCATCGTTGTGTTCCTGCTCACCCCGTCGCAGACGAAATGCCGGAGCCAGCGACGGTCACCCTCGTGACGGAACGAGGCGGCCTGCGCCCCATGACGCCCTTGCCTCCACGCGCCACGTCAGCCGACGC
>DASYWB010000486.1:0-4226 GCA_035936495.1 Thermomicrobiales bacterium | reverse complement strand
TCCTAGACGAGGGCGTTCAAGGCCCAATCTTCATCGCGCCGTCTTACCGTCTCGCCGTCTCTCGTGTTGCCCTGTAGGTCGTCGACACTGCCCCACCCACCACCTACTATCAGCAACAAGCGGTCACCGGCGGTGTGCGGGCGGGCCTGGGCAGGCACGTAGCGCGCCCCGGCTGGCCCCGGTCACCACCGCCACCGCTTCCCCGTACGACACTCTCCGCACCGAGGCAGGCTAAGAACGCCGTCGCGTTTACCACGCGGCCGTTCGTGGTCAGACCCCATGGAGACCGGCGGGGCAGCGGCACGTCCTCCCACCGGCACCTGGCCGTGCGCCCGGGAACGTGACGTCCCACCGTGAGCACGGCCAGACGAGAGACGGCGAGAACGGCAAGGACGATTGTAGGGCGCGGTGCAGCGCATCGCCCTGTGGCCAACCCGCTCATGACGACCGGCGCCATACCTACCCCTCTAAGCCCGTCTCCGACCGGCCAATCGTTGCGTCCGCCGGCAGGGCCTTCCGCAGGCGGGCAAGCAGCGGCTCGAGCTCCGTGCCGGCGGGCACCGTGAGCTGGAGATCGACGGTCAGGGCGGGTCCGTCTCCGGCTGGGGCGCTGCGGACGGCAAGGGTATCTGCTCGCAGGACCGAGACGTGATAGGCCACGAGGAAGGCACCGCCGATCAGCCAGCCGGCGACGTCGGCGAGGCGCTCTCCGAGGTCGTCCTCGACCGCGAGGACGGCACTCAGCAACGCGTAGAGCGCGATGGCGCCACTGACCAAGAGGATGATCAGCCCGGCGCCCGCGGCAATCACGAGGTAGGCCCGGCGGACCGGTGAGCGTCGCTCCGCAGGGACAGGGATGGGGCCGCCGACCTGCCCATCCCCGGGTGCGCCGAGCGCGCGGCGCTGGGCGCGGCTCCATTCCCAGGTCCAGGTGGCCAGTCCCACCACCAGACTGGCGATGGCCAGGGCGAGGGGTCGGCGCCAAACATCGTCATCGACGACGACTCGATCCCCCCGCCTTGTCAGCAGATCGCCCAGGATGGACAGGATCTGGATCCCGCCACCGACAAAGAACCCTAGGCCGACGAGGGCGACCAGATAGGCGTAGACGCGCCTCGGCTCGGCACCGTCGGCATCGCCGGGAGAGGCGGCCTCCAGGGGTGGCTCTTCTTGCCGCGTCCGGTCCGCCAGATACACCCAGATCAGCGCGTAGACCAGGCCGGTCAGCAGTGCGTGGGCGACGGTGGTCTGCAGGTCATCGCCATCGCCGGGAAGGTCGATCTCACTTGCCGCCATGCCGAGCGCGAGGGCAACGAGCGCGGCCAGGGCGATGCCGGCCTGGGTGAGCGCGGTCAAGATCGTCGCGAGCAGGATGATCGTCCGGGCAAACCGCCGGACCAAGGAGCGGCGCTCGGCGATGCCAGCCGGAGAGCCGGTCCCGGCGAGCGCCGTGGCGGGTAGCCAGTGGATCGCCCAGAGCGCGGCACCGATTGTGAGCGAGGCAAGCGCACCGGCGAGGGGACCGGCCCACCAGCGGGCGCTGGTCAGCGCGACCTCACGGGACGCCGCGTCATCGACGAGCCGGATCAACAGCTCGAGCGTCGCGTCGAGGCCACGGGCGAAGACGAAGAGACCGGCGATCGCGAGTCCGTAGACCTCTAGACGGCGCCAGTCATCGATCTCAACGAGCCTCGGGTCGCGAACGGTATCCGCCGCCTGAACCCGCCGGTGGTAGGACCAGGCGGAACCCGTGACAATCAGGGCGGCGACGGAGCCGGCAAGCCGTGGCGGATCCGCGACTCCGAGGAGCCGGGCGAGGAGTCCCTCGATCAATTGCCAGGCGGCGATCGCCGCCGGGAGCCCGGTAACCAGGGCGAGGACGACCGCCAGGAAGAGGCGGCGCTCCGGCGCGAAGCGCTCAGCTTGGCCCCGTGGGGTCTCGGCCGATGCTCCCCGCTGGGCGATGGACCAATGACCAAGCCAGACAGGCAGGGCGATGACGCTGATGGCCACGTAGCGAGCGACAAGCCGTCGCAAGCTGTCCTCATCACCGACGAAGAGGGTGTCGCCAGCGTCGTCGATGGTCCGGTCGAGGACGACGCGGAGGAGATTGGACAGGCCGAAGAGGAGCATCGCGAGCGCGATGATGGTAGCGACGTAGAGGTAGAGCAGGCGGATGCGCGTCATAGCGGGAGGGGGTTCCGGAGCCGCCAGGCACCGCTCTCTCGCACGAGCGCGACATCGATCTCTTGCTCGTAGTCGTCGCCATCATCGGCCACGAAGCGAAGTCCGAGTTGGAGCCGCGCGGTCTCACCGTCGATATCCACGTCCTCGACGGTGACGCGGTCGGCGTCTTGCCGGTAGCCGTACTTCTGCCCGCCGCTATTGGTGAAGGTAGCAAGGCTCGTTGTTCGCCGGTATTCCGAGGCTAACAGGGCATAGGCGGCCTCAACGTCGCCATCGTCGAGCGCCTGCAGGTAGTCCTGGACGGCACGCTCCGGAGTGCCGGGGTCAAAGGTCGCCGGCTCGCGATCACCTAGGGTAAAGGCGAGCACGATGGTGACGATGACGACCAGGCCAGTTAGCCCGGCGATCAGCACCAAGGATCGTTCAGGGCCCCGGGTACGGCTCGGGGGCTCGACCATGCGCGTTCCCCAACTCGGTTATCTGCCAACGGGTGATAGCGTCTATTGTAGAGGCTCATGGTGAGGAAAGAAACCCCTCATCCCCGTTCCGTTCGGGCGCGCCTCGAGAGTGTTGCGCGATTGCCGGGCAGCCACTAGGATGCTGACGAAGAACCGGTCGGTAGCAGGGTCCGGACGCGGCGCCAGCGGCCACGCGGAAGTTGGATCTCTCATGTACACCGATGATGATCTCCACCAAGCCGAGGAGCAGATCCTCGCCATTGTCCGCGAGGCTAAAGGCCCTTCTTCCTCCACGTATGTCCTCGGTCGCGTGGTGCGGCACGGGATCCCGGAAGCTGCGGCGCGAGCGGCGATGTGGTTCCTGATCGATCGCCACCTGATCAGCTTCGATATGGACTGGCGGCTCTCCGCTCGTGACACTGAGCGTTGCACGGTCTCCAACATTGACTAATCGTCTTGATCGCCGGCACCGGTCTCCTGGCGCGCACCATCCGCCTCCACCCGCCAGCGACCGACGCTCTCCCGCGCGCCGGGACCGCGACCGACTCCTGTACTCTTCCGCGTTTCGCCGGCTCAGCGGTATCACACAGGTCGTCGCTCCAACCGAACACCACCCGACGCATAACCGTCTGACGCATACCATGAAGGTTGCCCAGGTCGGCCGGAGCCTCGCCGAGAACCTGATCCAGAACCCAGCAAACGAGGGCATTGCGAATGCGGCAGGCGGCCTCGATCCCGACGTGGTCGAAGCAGCCGCCCTCGCGCACGATCTCGGACATCCTCCCTTCGGCCACATCACCGAGCGCGAGCTCGACGACATCATCACCGGCCACGGGATCGCCGACGGCTTTGAGGGCAACGCGCAGTCCTTCAGGATCGTGACCAAACTCGCCGTTCGCTACCCCGACGTCGAAGGGCTCGATCTCACCCGCGCAGCCCTTTGCGCCACGCTCAAGTATCCTTGGATGCGCGCCACGACCGGTCCGAAATCACGCAAGTGGGGTGCATATGGCAGCGAATCCGCCGATTTCCACTGGGCGCGCCGGGCGTGCCCGCTCGGCGAGGACACTCCGAGTCTAGAGGCAGGGCTGATGGACTGGGCCGACGACGTGACCTACGCAGTCCACGACGTCGAGGATTTCTTCCGTGCCGGCTTGATCCCGCTCGACCGCCTCGTGACCGACCGGTCGGAACGCGATCGCGTTCTCCAGACGATCGGTGATCATCGCCAGGCAGAAGATCCATTTCCCATGGACGATCTCTCGCGCACCTTCAACACCTTGATGGATAGCGCCCCCATGGCAATGCCGTACCGCGGCAGCCGGAGCGACCGCGCGATCATCCGGAGTTTCACCTCCGGCCTGATCGATCGCTACGTGACCGCCGTGTCCCTCACCGATCCGGCTGGAGATGGAAGCCCGTTGCGGATCGAACCGATCGCGCGGATGGAAGTCTCCATGCTCAAGGCGCTGACCTGGTACTACGTCATCGAGAGCCGCTCGCTGGTGGCCCAGCGCTTCGGCCAGCGCCGGTTGATCCGCGCCCTGTTCGGTATTTTCCTCGACGCCTCGGCATCGAGGC
>DASYWB010000485.1:0-12336 GCA_035936495.1 Thermomicrobiales bacterium | reverse complement strand
CACACCCGCCTTCCGGAAGGCCATCGCCCGGAAGCTCCAGGAGGATAATGACATCGCGGTCGACCCGATGACCGAGGTCATCGTGACGCCGGGTGGCAAGGCCTCGCTGTTCCAAGCGATGCTCGCCCTCGTCGAGCCGGGCGTAGACGTCCTTATTCTCGAACCCGCCTGGGTCTCCTACGTGCCGATGGTCGAGCTTGCCGGTGGGCGGGCGGTGGGCGTGCCGCTTGACCCGGACGATCATTTTCGGATCACCTCGGAGGTCCTTGAAGCCCACGTCACGCCGGAGACGCGGGTCATATTGGTCAACTCCCCGAATAATCCGACCGGCCGCGTTATGGATGCCAACGAGCGGGAAGCGATCTCCGACCTGGCCCGGACGCACGATCTGCTCGTATTCACTGACGAGATCTACGAGAAGATCATCTACGATGACCACCGTCACGTCAGTCTGGCGTCGTTACCGGGCATGGCGCAGCGGACCCTGACCTTCAACGGCTTATCGAAAGCGTACGCGATGACGGGGTGGCGACTCGGTTATGTCGCCGGGCCGGCACCCTACCTCAAGCAGATTGCCAAGGTCCATAGCCATTCCGTGACCTGTGCTACCTCGTTTGCCCAAGCAGGTGGCGTCGCGGCGCTGACTGGTCCTCAAGCGTTCATTCAGGAGATGGTCGGTGCTTGGGACCGCCGCCGCCGGTTTGTGGCCGACGGTCTGAACCAGATCAAGGGCCTACGATGCCCGCTGGTCGAGGGCGCATTCTATGCGTTCGTGGACGCTCGGGAGACGGGGATGGACTCGCTCGCGCTCAGCGAGAAACTCCTGCAAGAAGCGCACGTCGCCCTCGTGCCCGGCACCGCGTTCGGGAGCGCCGGCGAGGGGCACCTCCGCCTTTCGTTCGCCACGGGCGACGATCAGCTCGCTGCCGCCGTCTCGCGCATTGGAGACGTGCTGGGACGGCGGTAATCGTGACATTCGCGGTGAACAGACTCGTTCACCGATCTACGACTCGACATCACGCCAAGGAGAAAGGACGACGATCATGAAGGTGGAAGCCAAGCTGAAAGAGATCGGTATCGAGCTGCCGGAGCCGGTTCGTCCGGTGGCCAACTACGTTCGGTACGTGCAAACCGGAAATCTGCTCTTCATCTCGGGCACCGGACCCACGTCGTCCTCTCCAACCGGTAAGATCGGCGCGGAGCTTTCCGTTGACGAAGGGTATCAAGTGGCTCGCGAGGTCGGGCTCCAGATTATCGCCACCGCGAAGGACGCGCTCGGCGATCTCGATCGCGTCACACGCGTGGTGAAACTCCTAGGTATGGTCAACTCCGCGCCGGACTTTGGCGATCAGCCGAAGGTGATCAACGGGTGCTCCGATCTCATGGTCGAGGTCTTCGGCGATGCAGGGCGCCACACGCGTTCTGCCGTAGGCTTCGTCGCCCTCCCAAACCAGATTGCCGTCGAGATCGAGTGCACACTGGAAGTGCGGTAACAGCCGGGCGCATAGTGCATAGACGCCAGGCATGAGACGAGGGCGTACCATTCCGCGGTCCCGCGCAGCGCGGGGCCGGTGAACTGGGCAGGGATGAGGGAGAAAAGGTGGAATCTAAGCGAGTACCGGTCACCCGGGAAGGACTTGAGCGACTCAAGCAAGAGCTGCATCAGTTGAAGGAAGTCCGGCGGCCGGAAATTGTGGCCCAAGTCGCCGAGGCGAGATCTCATGGCGACCTCCGGGAAAATTCCGCTTACGATGCCGCTCGCCATGACCAGGCGATGAATGAGAAGCGCATCAGCGACCTTGAAGCACTCCTCAATCAAGCCCTGGTCCTGGATGACATGCCAGTCGGCAACCCGGATATCGTCGGTCTGGGCAGCACGGTCGCCATTGAGTTCGACGGAGACGAAGAACGCTACACCATTGTCGGAGCCATCGAGGCCAAGCCTGCCAACGGGCTTATCTCAAATGAGTCGCCGCTCGGCAAAGCGCTCCTCGGGAAGCGAGTCGGCCAGGAAGCCCTCTTCATGACACCCGCGGGGCAGCAGAGGATCATCATCAGATCGGTCGAGCGCTGAGCTCAACCGGAGGGCTACCACCATCGGGGAACGAGGGCATCAACGCCAAGCCCGTCGCCAAGACGAAGCGTACCGCCGCCTGTGGCAAGCGTTCCGGAGTCATCGAACCGTCGTCGATGGCCGGCATGACGACTTCGCCTGGCGCACACGGAGCGGGCCGTTTGCCGCGGCCGTTATCCGGATACCCGCGGCGGCGCTCCAGCCTCGCTTAGATGAGCTCCGCACGGCGCTCGACCACGTGTCCTTCGTCCGGGCTCATCCAGACCATTTCCTCCACGTCATGTTGCAGGAGTTTGGCTTCGTCAGTGAGTCACCAATGGGCAGGGACGAAATCAGCCCTGACCGGCTTCGTGAGATCGCCGATAGCGCCGCCGAGTTGGGCGGAGAATGGGCGTTCACGCTCAAGGCGGGAGGCGTCAATGCCTTTCAAGACGCCATCTTCTTGGACATCGATGATCGAGGGGCATGTTTCCGCTTGTACTCGCGTCTCCGCCAGCTCGCGGCAATCCGGACCGAATCGCCGTTCCCCTTCGTTCCTCACCTCACGATTGCGCACTTCTCGGACACCGCGCCGATCGGCGGAGTTCCCGCGCTGCTTGCACCCTGGCGTGACCGCTCGTTCGGCGTGGTCGCCGTCGATCAGGTCGAGGTCGTGACGATCCCGGTTGACCAAACCTATCCGGCGCTCGAACCGTTCGCCGTGATTCCCCTGCGCGAGAGAGACGCTCGCTAAACCAATGGGGATAGGCTCGACGTCCCACACGACCTCTCGGCCAGCCAACCGGTCAAGATGCTGTTACCCGCACCGTCACGGCATTGCCAACATCGGAGGTCGTGGCCGTGCCTCCGATATCCGGCGTCCGAGTACCTTGATTCACGGTGGCCGCGACGGCGTGCTCAACCGCGTCCGCCGCCGCATCGAGGCCGAGCGACCAGCGCAGCATCATGGCGACCGAGAGGATCGTGCCGATGGGGTTCGCCTTGCCCTGCCCGGTGATGTCAGGAGCGCTGCCATGGATCGGCTCGTAGAGGCCGAATCGGAGACTCGACATGTTGTCCTTGGCGGGACCAAGGCTCGCGGAGGGCAGCAAGCCGATAGAACCAGCCAGGACCGAGGCTTCGTCGGTGAGGATGTCACCGAACATATTCTCGGTCACGATGACGTCATAGCGGGCAGGCTGGCGGATTACGTGCATCGCCATCGCATCGACCAGGACGTGCTCGACGGTCACGTCCGGGAAGTCTCCTGCCTCTTCGGTCACGATCTCCCGCCACAGGCGCGAAGATGCCAGCACATTCGCTTTGTCGACGCTTGCCACCCTCCCGTGACGCGCCCGTGCGAGCTCAAACGCTAACCGGGCTACACGCCGCACCTCGTGCTCCCGGTAGACAAGCGTGTCGACGGCGGCACGCCCGCGACGCTCGTGCCACCGGCGCGACGGCCGTCCAAAGTAGATGCCACCGGTTAACTCGCGGACCACCAAGACATCCACGCCCTCGATGAGCTCGGGCTTGAGAGGCGATGCCCCGGCCAGGGCAGGAAATACGGTCACGGGCCGTAGGTTCGCGAATAAGCCCAAGGCTTTGCGGAGCTTCAGCAGGCCTCGCTCGGGGCGGGGCCTGCCCGGAATATCCCATTTCGGACCGCCGACCGCACCCAAGATCGCGGCGTCTGCCTCCCGGCAGCGGTCTATATCCTGGTCACGCAGGGGTTCACCGTGCTGATCGATCGCGGCCCCGCCGATCGCGGCTTCCTGGATGTCAAACGTTACGTCAAACCCGGCTTCGACCGCCCGCAGGACCTTGACCGCCTCGGCGACCACCTCTGGGCCAACCCCGTCGCCGGGAAAAGAGACAATGTCCACCTGCTTCTTCACGCCGTTCCTTCTCCATTGGGATATCGTGATCGCCTCCCCGGCCGCGGGGATGCTTGCCGCTAGACCTCAGGCCGGCGCCGGTGCCTGGATCTCCGGCAGCCATGAGGCGCGGGAGCGTTCATAGCGCGACAGCTCGTCATCATGCCGCAACGTCAGCCCGATATCGTCCAGTCCTTCCATGAGCCGGTATCGCGTGAAATCGTCAAGAGGGAATGGCTCTTCGATAGCAGCGGCGGGAACGGATACGATGCGCCGTTCGACGTCAACCGTGATCTCGGTCGCCGGGTGGGCCATGACGACGCGCATGATGGCTTCGCCGACCTCGGGCGAGACGACCACCGGCACCAGGCCCGTCTTCGTCGCGTTGTTCCGGAAGATGTCGCCGAACTTCGGCGAGATCACCGCGTGAAACCCCCGATCCATCAGCGACCAGACCGCGTGTTCCCGAGACGATCCGATGCCGAAGTTGGGTCCGGCAACGAGGATGCGAGCGCCGGCAAACTCAGGCTGGTTCAGAGGGAAGCTCGGGTCCTTCCGCCACGCCGAGAACAGACCTTCCCCGAAGCCCGTTCGCTCGACTCGCTTCAGCCATACCGCCGGGATAATCTGGTCGGTGTCGACATTTGCCCGATCAAGTGGCATCGCCGTGCCGGTAATGACGCGCACTGGTTGCATGACGTATGCTCCTCATTCCGCGAGAGATTGATTAGGTGAGGTCCGCGGGCGTCGCGAAGTGGCCGAGAATTGCCGTCGCGGCAGCCACCGCCGGGGAGACAAGATGGGTTCGGCCTCCCGGCCCCTGGCGTCCCTCAAAATTGCGGTTGCTGGTCGAGGCGCAGCGCTCACCAGCCGTCAGCTGGTCCGGGTTCATGCCGAGACACATCGAGCACCCGGCCGCCCGCCACTCGAAGCCGGCATCGGCAAAGATGCGGTCGAGCCCTTCGGCCTCCGCCTGCGCCTTGACGCGCATCGAGCCGGGCACCACCATCGCGCGGAGGCCGGGCCGGACGCGGCGGCCGCCGACGACACCGGCTGCCAGGCGCAAATCCTCGATCCGGCTATTCGTGCAGGAACCGATGAAGACCGTATCGACCCCGATATCGCGGATCGGCGTTCCAGCTTGCAGCCCCATGTACGAGAGCGCTCGCTGGACCGCCTCTTGATTGGAGGGGTCCTCGAAGGAGGCGGGATCCGGCACGGCGCCGTTGATTCCCACGACCTGTCCCGGATTCGTCCCCCAGGAGACGTGGGGTACGATGTCGGTGGCATCCAAGACGACCTCACGCGCGAACGATGCCCCCGCGTCGGTGGGAAGTGACCGCCACTCGTCGAGGGCTCTCTGCCATTCGGCTCCCTTCGGTGCGAATGGTCGTCCCTCGATGTACGCGAAGGTGGTGTCGTCGGGAGCAACCATCCCCGCCTTGGCGCCCGCCTCGATCGACATGTTGCAGATCGTCATCCGCCCTTCCATCGATAGCGAGCGGATCGCCGACCCACGGTACTCCACGATCGAACCAATACCGCCACCTGTCCCGATCTTTCCAATCACGGCCAGGATGACGTCCTTCGCGGTTACGCCCTCATTCAGCTCGCCGTCCACGGTGATCGCCATCGTCTCCGGCTTGTTCTGCGGCAGGCTCTGCGTCGCGAGGACGTGCTCCACCTCGCTCGTGCCAATACCGAAGGCGAGGGCGCCAAACGCTCCATGGGTCGAGGTGTGACTATCGCCGCAGACGATCGTCATCCCCGGCAGGGTCAGGCCGAGCTCGGGTCCGATCACATGGACAATGCCCTGGTTTGGATCGCCCATCGGATAAAGGCGCACGCCAAATTCCCGGCAGTTGCGCGTCAACGTCGAAACTTGTGTGGCCGAGATAGGATCGACAATCGGCAAGTGGATGTTTAACGTCGGCACGTTATGGTCGGCGGTTGCCACGGTCAGATTGGGCCGCCGCACCGGACGGCCCGCCATCCGAAGCCCATCAAACGCCTGCGGCGAGGTCACTTCATGGACGAGATGGAGGTCGATGTAGAGCAGATCAGGCTCACCCTCCGCCCGATGCACAACGTGCCGGTCCCAAATCTTTTCGCTCAACGTTCTCGGTGTCGCTGACATCTCTGCTCCCTGCCGCCTCGTTCCTAGCGCCGTCATTAGACGGCAGTTGCCTTGATATCGCTCTCTTCGGGCGTGACGCCCCGCGTGAGGTCGATCTTGCTCAGCGCGGCCAAGTAGGCCCGGGCGCTGGCCTCGACGACATCGGTCGCGAGTCCATGCCCCGTGTAGACTGCATCACCCGCGCGCACGCGAAGGTGGACCCGGCCCTGTGCGTCCTCGCCCGGCGTCACGGCTTCGACATGGTAATACTCCAGCTCACAGTCGATCCCGGTCGCGGCGTCGATTGCCTGGAGCAGCGCGTTGACTGGGCCATTGCCTTCCGCGTCCCCACCCAATTCTTCTTCGCCGCGCCGGACAACGACACTCGCGGTGGCTGGGCCATTGCTGCCAAGACTCGCGTTCCATCGTTCCAGCAGGAGCGTATCACCCTCCTGCGCGAGCTGATCGCTGACGAGGGCCACGAGGTCGGCGGCGGTCACGGTCTTCTTCCGGTCCGCCAGAACGAGAAACCGTTGGTACGCCGCGTTCAACTGTTCCTCGTCGAGCCGCAGTCCGATCTCTGAGACCGTGTTCCGGAATCCCGCTCGGCCGGAATGCTTCCCCAGCACGAGCTTCGTGCCTTCCCAGCCGACATCACTTGGGTTCATGATCTCGTAGGTCGTGCGTTCTTTGAGCATGCCGTCCTGGTGGATGCCCGCCTCATGGGCGAAGGCGTTGCCGCCGACGATTGCCTTGTTGACCTGGACCTGAAGACCGGTCAGCGCGCTGACTAAGCGGGAGGTCGGAACCAAACGCTCGGTGATAACACCCGTGAAGGCGCCGTCGTAATTATCCTGTCGCGTTGCCAGCGCCATGACGACCTCTTCGAGCGCCGTATTTCCCGCGCGCTCGCCGATGCCGTTCATCGTAACCTCAACCTGTCGCGCCCCGGCGCGCACGGCCGCCAGCGTATTGGCCGTGGCCATGCCGAGATCATCATGGCAGTGGACCGAGATGATGCAACGGTCGATCCCAGCAACGTGCTCCTGCAGGTAAGCGATAAGCGATGCGTACTCACCGGGCGTCGTGTAACCGACTGTATCGGGCACATTGACGGTCGTCGCCCCGGCCTCGATCGCCCGCTTGAAGACCTGAACGAGGAAATCCCAATCGGAACGCGTGGCATCCTCGGCCGAGAACTCAACGTCGCTCGTGAATCCGCGCGCAAACCCGACCATCGCCGTCACCCGGTCGAGCAACTGTTCCCTGCTGACTCGCAGCTTGTGGCGCATGTGGATATCGGACGTGGCGATAAACGTGTGAATCCTGGGGGTTTCCGCGCCCCGCACCGCCTGAGCGGCGCGTTCAATATCGGTCTCCGTCGCGCGCGCCAGGCCGGTCACGACAGATCCTTTGACCCGCGACGCGATCGAGCGGACCGCCTCGAAGTCGCCGGGTGACGCCGCGGGGAATCCCGCCTCGATCACGTCGACGCCCAGTGCCACCAGGGCGTCGGCGACTTCGAGCTTCTCATCGGAGGTCAGCGTAGCGCCAGGCGACTGCTCGCCGTCGCGCAGGGTGGTGTCAAAGACGATAACGCGATTCGGTTCCTGGCCGGTCAAGGCCGCCGCTACGTGGTCGGACATGATTAGTCTCCTACGCTGGATACCGCCTTGGTGTTCTGTCGCGCGGCTTGCTCTCGTGCCTCTTGCGCCCCCCGGCTTGGATGGAGCCACGGCATCATGGCGCGGAGCTCGCCACCGACGCGCTCGATGAGATGGTCATGTCCGCTCTCCCGCATCGCGAGGAAATTCGCCCGCCCGGCGCGGTTCTCGGCGATCCATTCCCTGGCGAAGCTGCCGTCCTGGACTCGCTTGAGCAGGTCCTTCATGGCCTCGCGCACGTGGTCGTCAACGATCCGCGGGCCACCGGTGTAGTCACCGTACTCGGCAGTATCACTGACCGAGTAGCGCATGTACGAAAGACCGCCCTCATACATCAGGTCAACGATGAGCTTAAGCTCGTGAAGGCATTCTAAGTAGGCGATCTCGGGCTGATACCCGGCGTCGACGAGCGTCTCGAAGCCGGCCTGAACTAGATGCGACGCCCCGCCGCAGAGGACCGCCTGCTCGCCGAAAAGATCGGTTTCGGTCTCTTCCTTAAAGGTCGTCTCGATGACTCCCGCCCGCAACGACCCGAGGGCTTTAGCATACGCGAGAGCCGTCTCCTTGGCCGTTCCGCTGGCATCTTGGGCGATAGCGAGCAGCGCCGGTACGCCGACGCCTTCTTGATAAAGCTCGCGAACACGATGCCCCGGTGCTTTTGGCGCGATCATGGTCACATCGACGCCGTCGGGCGGCGCGATCTCGTTGAAATGAATGCTGAACCCGTGGGCAAACATGATCGTCTTGCCTGGCGTCAGGTTCGGCTTGATGCTCTCCTCGTAGACTTCGCCCTGCGTCTGGTCCGGCACCAGGACCATGATGACGTCGGCGGCCTTGGTCGCCTCGGCGACCGTCTCCACGCGGATTCCGTCGCCTCGCGCCCGCTCTCGACTCCGGCTGCCTTCATGCAAGCCGACAACGACGTCGATACCCGAATCTCGAAGGTTTAGCGCGTGCGCGTGCCCTTGGCTGCCATAGCCGATGATCGCCACGGTCTTTTCTTGGAGTGCTTCCAGCCCCGCATCCTGGTCATGATAGATTGTCGCCGCCACTACCCATTCTCCTCGCTCGTCACGTCGCGACACCGCCACCCGGCGCCTCAGATTACGCGTCCTCTTAGCCCGCCACCGCGACGGGAGCCGTCTCCAGGGCGCGGTCGATCCGGCCGGATCCATTGCGCTGCGCTGCGCTCGTTCCGCCGCCCCCGCGCGCCATCGCGATAACTCCGGACCGGACCAGCTCGCGAATGCCGAATCCCTTCAACATCGCGAGCAGGGCTTCGATCTTCTGCTCGCCCGCGACCGCCTCTAGGAGCAGCGTGTTCGGGCTCGCATCGACCACCTTCGCGTCGTAGATCTGCGCGATTTGCAAGATCTCGGCCCGCTGATGTGGTTTCGCGGCCACTTTGATAAGCGCCATCTCGTGCGCGACACACTGCTGATCGGTGATGTCGGAAACCTTGAGGACCTCCATCAACTTATAGAGCTGCTTCCCGACCTGCTCGACTTGATCCGATGCGCCCCGGACCACGATGGTCATTCGGGAGACGCCGGGTATCTCGGAGTGCCCGACCGTGATCGAATCGATGTTGAACGAGCGCCGCCGCATCAGCGAAACCACACGGTTTAAGACGCCGGGATGATCCTCGACCTGGACGACCAGGATATGACGCTCTTCCATTGTTAGACCGCCTCCTCGTCGTGAAACCGCTGATGCACCATTTCGGAGTTGCTGGCCCCCGGTGGCACGATCGGGTAGACGTTGGCTTCCGGCTCGATCACGAAGTCGATCACGACCGGCCCCTTGATCGAGCGCGCTCGTTCGATCGCCGGCATGATCTCGTCATCCTTGGTAACACGGATACCTATCACGCCGAAGGACTCGGCCAGCTTGACGAAGTCGGGGGCGCTAATCCGCACCTCCGAGTAATTGCGATCATGAAACAGATCCTGCCATTGCCGCACCATACCGAGATAGCCGTTGTTGATGACCGCGACATTGATGTCGAGCCTTTCCTGAGCCGCCGTCGCCAGTTCGGCAAACGACATCTGGAATCCCCCATCGCCGACGACGGTCCAGACTTCCAGCTCAGGCCGCCCCATCTTGGCGCCGATAGCCGAAGGCAGTCCGTATCCCATCGTGCCAAGCCCGCCCGACGTGATCCATCGATTGGGATGGTTGAATCCGAAATACTGGGCGCTCCACATCTGATGCTGGCCAACGTCCGTCGTGAGAATCGCCTCACCGTTCGATGCTTCGGCAATCGCCTTGATGATTGCATACGGCTCCGGCGTCTCCGGCAGGTCCTCAAGCGCCGCGAGCAGCACCTGATTGCGCTGGCTGTCGATCCAGGCTCGCCACTCGTCATGCTGGCGAGGCTCAATCTCGGGGATGAGCGCCGTCAAGACTTCTCTCGCGTCGCCGACGACGGGGATGTCCGTGGCCACGTTCTTCCCAATCTCCGCTGGGTCGATGTCTACGTGAACGATTTTCGCGTTTGGCGCGAACCCGTCGATGCGGCCCGTGGCCCGGTCATCGAAGCGGGCGCCGATATTGACCAGCAGATCGCATTGCTCTAGCGCGGCATTCGCCTCGCGATGACCGTGCATCCCCATCATCCCGAGCGACTGAGGATGCGATTCGGGGAACGAACCAAGCCCGAGCAACGTAAAGATCACCGGAATCCCGGATCGCTCGACAAACTCCGCGAATTCGTTCGTTCCGCCGGCGAGCATGATCCCATGCCCGGCCATGATCACCGGTTTGCGGGCGCGGTTGATCGCCTCGGCGGCAAGCTTGACTTGTCGCGTGTTCGGCGTCGTGCTGGGCTGGTAGCCTCGCCGGCTAACCGATTCGGGATAGCGAAATGGGGCCTTGGCAAGTTGGATGTTCTTTGGGATGTCCACCAATACGGGACCTGGACGCCCCGAGCTGGCGAGGTAGAACGCTTCTTTGATCGTCGGCGCGATGTCTTCAGCTCGCTGAACCAGATAATTGTGCTTGGTGACCGGCAACGTGATTCCGGTGATATCCACTTCTTGAAACGCGTCCCGGCCGATCATCGCCTGACCGACCTGCCCCGTGATCACCACCATGGGCACGGAGTCGAGCATCGCGTTCGCCAGGCCCGTCACTAGGTTGGTCGCGCCCGGACCGGAGGTGGCGATACAGACGCCTACGTCTCCCGTCGCCCTGGCGTAGCCGTCTGCCGCCAACGCCGCCCATTGTTCAAACCTGACCAGTACGTGATGCAGCTTGCTCGCCGGCAGCGCGTCGTACAAGGGAATGACCGCGCCGCCGGGATAGCCGAAGACCGTCGACACCCCGGCCGCTTCTAGGCTGGCGCAGATGATCTGCGATCCTGTCAGGACCCGCCTTTCCGCGCCCCGTGGCGAGCTACGCGTGTCCGCTTGCCGTTCGCTCTGACCTGGCGGGCGTGCGATTGCCATGATGCCGTCTCCCTCCCTCTCGTCGGCGTTTCCACCTCTCGTCTGCCGGCCAACTAAAAAGCCCCCCGTTTTGGGAGGCCCGCATCACCATCTCGGTGTCTTTTGCTTGTCTCAGCGCCTCGTCACGATCCAGGCCTCCACGCTAAAGAGAGCTCCCGACCGGGAGCCCGATAAGTACGAGAATGGAAATCGAGGCGCTGGCGACACGGGTTTGGTGGCGTTGCGTCTTCATGATCCGCGAACCAACCTCCTCCGTGAGCCGTCATCAGGCAGCGCTCGCCGCCCATCAAACGCATCTTACCCGTGATCGCAAAACGGTGTCAACCCCCATACGTCAGGAGGAGAGCCCTTGCTCGTCGGATAGCGACCGTGCTGGCCCGTGCCTACTCCTCCTCGTCCACCGCCAAATCGGCCAGCGCACGCGGTAGATGGCCATTTTGCTGCGCGCAAACATGTATGCCAGGTCCCATCGGTGCCCCACACATCGTGCAGCGTGGGCGGCCCCTGGCGACGACAGCAACCGCTTCAACGCTCAGCTCCCGAGCTTGGGCGCGCGTGATGCGGCAGCGGAATCCGGCCTCGGCGGACTCCTCCATCAGATCGTGCGCGATGATGACGAACCGGTCATTCCGCTCGTCGTAACCCAGCTCCATGCGCCCAACGCGGAACTGCCGCCGGGTATCCTCATCAAAGTCGAGTGGCAATCCGCTCGCGCCAAGATCTGGTGGTCCTTCCGGCAACTGATCGAGCATCTGGTCAAGGGCCAGGCCGAGCGCTTGCAACTGTTGTTTCTCAAGCCAAACGATTGTCGTCTCACCATCAATCAACGTGAGCAGGCGAAAACGGCGCTGGCCTGGTTCGCCAATCGCCTCCACGCGCAGCCGCTGGACATCCACATCAGGTCGTCGCTCTTGGGGATCCGATGCCATGAAAAACGTATCCTCTGATCGATGCAATCGCGGTGAGATTCCCAACCGCTACGAGAGTGATGACCACGGAAAAGCATAGCACGTGGATCTTGCGTGACCGGTTTGCTCGCTCGCGCCCGCCAAAGACCGTCACTTGACGAGACTGTCTCCGCGTCCGCGCTACTCAGCCGGCGATTCGCCCGCCGCGCCATCCACGGCCGGCTTGCGGGCGTCTACTCTTTCCCTCGTCGCCCCGCTGGCTCCGTGGT
>DASYWB010000484.1:0-13876 GCA_035936495.1 Thermomicrobiales bacterium | reverse complement strand
TCGTGCGCCCCCCCGAGCTCGCCGTCGCGGTCGGGCCACTCGGTGCAGACGTTGGCCGGGGCGTCGCTGTCGGTGCCGGTGACGGACCCGATGTATAGCCAGTCCCAACGTAGAGCACGGGCTCGCGTGCTCCATCCGGATCGCCGGTGATGCCATAGGTCGAGCTCTGGGACTGCCCCCGGCTCAGGAGGTAGGAGCGAACCGCGCTCGGACTCGCCCCAGGATTGGTCGCGAGGTAGAGCGCGGCCGCGCCCGCGACATGCGGGCTGGCCAAACTCGTTCCGCTCTTATAGGTCGTGCCACCCCCCGGAGAGGAGGACCGGATGCACGTCCCCGGCGCGACGATGTCCACGTCGCCACCGAAGTTGCTGTAGCTGGCGAAGGTGTCGTCGGCATCACCATAGTTGGCGGAACAGTTCGGGCTCGCCCCACCGCCGGGCCGACCATTGTAGTCAGCGAATGCCGAAACGGCGATCACCTCCGGGTAGGTCGCGGGAGCCGTCGTCGCGGCGTCGCGGCTGAAGTTTCCAGCCGCAACGATGATGGTCACACCCGCGTTCACGGTGTTGCAGATGGCCTGACGATAGGCACTCGCCCCACAGGGCTGGTCGCTGCCCGTACCAGCGAAGCTCATGTTCACGACGCCGACCTGGCCGCGGTTAGCGATCACCCAGTCCAACCCGCAGATGACCGAGGACAGATTTCCGCTCAGGTCCGACCGCAGCACGCGTACGGCGTAGAGACGCGCGCCCGGTGCGACCCCGACCGTGCCGCTCCCATTGTCCTTCGCCGCCGCGATGCCCGCGACATGAGTCCCATGCCCGTTCGGATCGGCGTAGCCGCCCGATCCCGTGCAATCCGTCCCACCGGCAACGTTGAGGTCGGGATGACTGGGGTCAATACCAGAGTCCAGAACCGCGATCCCGGCGTTGACCCGCGTATCGTTGCCGTCGATCTTCGCCACGCCGTTCTTGTCGGCGTCGATTCGGTCCACGCCGGTCGGCAGCACCTGGGCTTGGGCATAGACCGGCAGGTCCGGCGTGATCGCCCGGACCCGTGGGTCGCGCGCCAGGCGCTGAACCTCAGCCGCCGAGAGATCGGCCGCGAAACCTCGAATCGCCCGGCTATAGACTTGGCGAGGTGGTGTCGCGACGTTGCTCTCGCGGATAACCCGGCTCGTATCCGCCTCTTCTTCGAGCAGGACGATCACTGCCCCCGACAGACCTTCTTGGATCGCCAACGGCCGTTGCGCTGGCCGTGCCACCGCCCCTGCCGGACCACTCGCCAGCACGAGTGTCAGCCCGATGACGAGCGCGAGCACCCGCGACCACCAGGAGGACGAGCGTTTGCCGGACGCCCCACTCGCGATCTCTGTTATGTCCATGCCAAGTCCCTTCCCATGATTGCCCGCGGCAACATCCGGCCCCGGACCCCTCTCCCGGCCAGATGCCCCGATGGTCGACCCCTTCTTGATTCGCGTCCCAGGATACACCGGGCGGTAGGTCGGAGGTCAAATCCGCTGCGCATTCGCGGCGCCTGACCCCCTCATTAAGCTCGGGAACCCAACCCCTCTCCCGATCTCGGGGGAGGGGTTGGGTCCTTGGCGGTCAGCTCGAGAGCGGTTCGGTCCGGCTCCGGCGGACCCAACTCATCAACGCGAACCCCGCCAGCGGCCAGATCAGACTGATCGCCAGACCGGCGGCGCCAAGCGAGCCTCCATTCACCTGAATGCCCGCCATCGTTCCGGTTCCGGTGTTCGGCTGTTCCTCGACCGGCGAGCAGTTATAGATGAAGACCTCCGTTCGCCGCCCAGCCTCGACGATCAGGTCACCGTTTCGGTCCACATTGTCTGACTCAGCGTAGCACCACGCGTCACCAATCTCGGTGAGCTGATAGAGGCCTGGCTGCAGACGGCTGACCCGCAGCAACCCATCGGCATTGGTGGAAGCCGTGGTGCGCGGCACGTAGTCCCGAATCTCCGCGCTGTAGGCCGCCAGGCTGAATTGTGCGGGCGTACTTTGCGGGCTGCACGACGCCTCGAAATCGTAGCCCGCGGGCGGCGCCTCGACCGGGCAGACGAGCTTGTGGACCACGATCGCGCCCGTCGTCTCCGTCAAGTCATCCGGCACGTTGAAGAACGTGCAGGTGATCACGTTCCCGGGGGCGAGCTGGAAGCCGGTGGTGGCTCCGACCGTCTTGATCGCCGGCGCATTCGGATCGAGCCCACAGAAGCTGTAGATCGTCGAGTTGGGATCGTAGATATCCTCAGTCAGGGTATATGTCCCCGCGGGCAGCCGTGCGAACTCCGTCACTCCGGCCACGCCGCCGTCGCCGGTCGAACCCCGTGCCACCACAGGACCACTGGTCCGGAAGCCAACCCCGTTCGTCCGTTGCGCGTCAGAGGCGCAATTGTCGACGAAGTCAGCGTAGATGGTGCCGGCAAATCCCGGCTCACAGGTGTACTTCGCCACCGAGATCGAGACCGGTGCCGGCGGCGGCGGGGCGACGTAGTTCAGCACCACCACGGTCGTCAACTGGTTGACGCCGATCACGACCGTCTCCCGCGCGTCCCCCGGCAGGTCCGGTGCGGTCTCGCTCAGGACATACGTGCCGGCCGGTAACGTCGTCTGATACGCGCCGTCGTCACCCGTCGAGAACGCGACGTTGCCTGCGGCAGTATCGAGTGCGCTCAGGTCGAAGTCGGCATTGCCCTCGTTGCAGTTCGCGGTTTGCGCGAGGGGGGACGGTCCAGCATCGGAGGAATCGAAGAAGACGGTTCCCTCCCCGTCCGGCGTGGCGGTACAGTAGAACTTGAAGACCTGGATCGCGCCGGTGTTCGGCGGTGGTGGCGCCAGCTCGTTCTCGACGGTGATCACCGTCGTCGCGCCGGGATCGACCACGATCCCCTCGATCGGGTCCGCCGGGAGGAATCCGGCGGGCGCCTGAGTCTCCTGTAACCGGTACGTTCCCGGCTCCAGGCTTCCGAAGAGGACCGTGCCGCTGGCATCGGTGCATTGCGACGGCTGCCCATCCGGCGCCAGATCGAAGCAGGCGCCCTGCAAGAGCTGACCGGACTGGTTGACCTTACGGACCAACACGCGGCCTGGCTTGAGCACATTCTCGACGGTCACGTTCGTCGTCTGACCGGCGGCGATCGTGACCTCGCGATCCGCCGCCGTCTGGTAGTCCGCCGACGGCACGCGCGTCTCGTGTAGCGTGTACGTGCCGACCGCGACGCCGTTGAAGCTGATCGTCCCCTCGGCCACGCCGTCCGCGCCGTCGCAGCGTGGGCCAGCCACCGTGCGGCCACCGTCTCGCAGGGAGAAGCACGCCCCGGCTAGCGGCGCGCCATCCGGATCGACTTTGAAGAGGACGAGGCTGCCCGACTCCGCCGGCGGAGGCAGGGGGACGTTCTCGACCGTCAGGACCAAGCGCTGGCCCGGCGCCAGCGTGACCGCTTGATCGCCCGCGCTCTCGTACCCCGCGGGAATCATCGTCTCGACGAGGGTGTAGTCACCGGGCACGACCCCGCTGAAGGTCAGCGTGCCGTCGTCACCCGCGGTATCGTCATTGTCACACCGCTCATAGCGGGTCGGGCCGTCGAGCGCGAAGCAGGAGCCGGTCAACGCGGCGCCCGACTCGTCGACTTTTTCGATCACGAGCGTGGCGGGTCGCAGCCGGTTCTGGACCGTTACTTCCAGCACGCCGCCAGGCGTCAGCTCAACCGTCTGATCCCCGGCCCGCACGTAATCACGGGACGGACGCCGCACCTCCCGCAGCGTGTAGGTTCCAGCCGGCACGTCGAGCAGGCCAATCCGGCCATCATCCGCCACGTCGCCATCTTCATCACACGCCCGGGCCACCTCAACGGCGCCATCCAACAGCGCGAAGCAGGCACCGCCGAGCGGATCACCCGCGGGATCAGTCTTCAGCACGACCACGTCGCCCGTGGCGTCCGGGACCGGCTGGTTCCGGACCGTGATCCGCACCAAGCCATCACCCTCACCGCTCAGACGCACCTCCTGGTCGCCGGCCTCCTGGTACCCTTCAGGCGCCCGCGTCTCGACGAGGTCATAGATCCCCGTCGCCACGTCGTCGAAGCGGATCTCGCCCGTTGTGCCATCACCGTCGTTCTCATCGCCGTCGCAGATCTCTACGCGGTCGTCACTGGAAACGAGCGCGAAACAGGAACCGCCGAGCAGCCTGCCGCTCTGGTCCCACTTGGTGACGAGGAAGTCGGCGGTGTCCGGCTCGTCGATGATGATGACCACCAGCACCTGGACCGTGACCCCGGCTTCGACCGCGACCGATCGCGCCTCGGCGGCCTGGAAGCCGTCCGCCGCGCCTCGCTGGATCACCTGGTAGTTGCCCACTGGGACATCCGCGAACAGGATGCTCGCAACCGCGTCGTCACCATCACCCGGGTCGTTGTCACAGACTGGACCGAATTCGCGTCCTCCGCCGACCAGCGTGAAGCACGCCCCCTCGATCGGCTCACCATCAGGAGTCTCCGCCAGCACCCGCACGCCGCCCGTCTCTGGCTCGGCCGCCTCGTGGGCGAACGTCAACTCGACCGCCTCACCGGCCTCGACGGTGACGTCTTGGCTCGCGGGCTCGGCCAAGGCGAAGCCCTCCGGTGCCCGTGTCTCAGTCGCGGTCACGGCACCGGCATCGACGTCATCGAAGCGGACAACGCCCGGATCGCGACTCGCGTCGTTCGCGTCGTTGTCGCAGATCTCCTCGGCAGGGCCGCCGAGGCTATAACACGCGCCAGCGACCGTCGCGCCATCCGGCCCGACCGCGGTCACGACCACGCTGCCCGTCGGTGGCGGCGTCGTCTCGTGCTGAACCGCTGCCGATGCCGTCTCGCCCGCCTCGACCGTCACCGCCTGAGCAGCGGGGGCCACATAGCCCTCTGGTGTCCGCGTCTCGGTCAGCGTATAGCGCCCCGGCTGAACATCCGAGATGGTCACCACGCCATCCTCGGCTGAGCCATCGCGCCGCCCGCCATCACAGACCGCCTCGACGTCGCCCGTCGTCCCGTCGCCCGTCAGCCCAAAGCAGGCCCCGGCAAGGGGACCGCCATCTTCATCAAGGCTCGTGATCTCGACGGACCCGGTCTCCGGTTCGGCCGGCACGTTCTGGACTTCGACCTCAGCGATCTCGTCCTCTTGGACCGTCAATACCGTCTCGCCGAACGGCTCCACGCCTTCCGGCGCCTGAGTCTGGGTCAGCACGTACTCGCCGGTCGCGATCCCTTCGATGAGAATCACCCCGACGGCCGGGTCAGCATCCTGGATCGCTGCCTGGAGGCCGAGCGCGGCCGGATTCGCGAAGTAGCCAGCGCTCGCCATGCCGCCGTTGTCACAGACCGGACCGTAGGTCGCCGGACCGGTCAGCGTGTAGCAGGTCCCGGCCACCGGCTCGCCCGTCTCATTATTCGTCACCACGATTTCAACGGAGCCCACCGACCGCGTGAAGCCGATCGTGACCTCCGATTCCTCGCCGCCTTCGACCGTCACGGTCTGGCTGGCATCGTCCTCCTCCACGGCGTAACCGACCGGCGTCGTGACCAGGGTGACGATGTTCTCACCGGTCTCGACCTCCGGAATGAGCAGCACGCCATCGTTGATGCCGTCGAAGCGGCCATCACAGAATGGGCCGAACTCCCCGGCGTCATTCGTGACGTTGACGCAGCCTCCGGTCACGGCATTGCCGTCACCATCCTCGAAGAGCACCCGCAGCGTGCCGAACGGTGGCACGCTCGCCTCCGTCTGGATCGTCACCCGCGCCGATTCACCGGCACGGACCCGGATCTCCTGATCCTCCGGCGTCTCGACACCCTCCGGCGTCGTGGTCTCCGCCAGCGTGTAGGTTCCGGCCGGTACCTCATCGATCCGGACGGTCGCGTTGGTGCCATCTGCATCGCCGGTGCCGTTGTCGCAGACCGGACCGATCACCGCGCCATCGCCGTCCGCGGTCAGTTGGAAGCAGGCGCCACCAAGGCGGCCACCGTCCTCGTCGGCACGCTGGATGATAACGCTGCCGGTTTCGGCCTCCTCCGGCACCGCCTGACTGGTGACCTGGACCGACCCCTCGCGGACCGTGATGGTCTGGTCGGCCGCCGTCTGATACCCATTCGGGGTCTGGGTCTCGCGCAGCAGATACTCCCCGGTCGGGACATCCAGCAAGCCGGTGCGACCGTCGTCCGCGACGTCACCGTCCTCGTCGCAGACCTCGTCCGCGACAACCGTCTGATCGACCGGATCGACCAGCTCGAAGCAGGCCCCGCCGAGCGGATCGCCATCCTCGTCGGTCCTCAGCACGACCACGTCGCCGGTCGCCTCGGCCGTCTCGGCGTTGACGACCGTCACCTCGGTGACCGCGCTCAGATCAGCACCTGCCTCGGCGCCGAGCACGTCGATCGTCTGACTGGCCGCGGGGCCATAGCCCGCGGGCGTCTCGGCTTGGATCACCGTGTACTCACCGGCCGGGATCTCTTCGACCTCGATCAGCCCACCCGCTGGTTCCGCATCGCCATCCCCATTGTCACAGACCGTCTCCGTCGTCTCGTCGCTGGTCAGCTCGTAGCAGGCGCCGTCGATGGGATTACCGTCCGCGTCGACCGTCGTGATGCGAACGCCACCAACACCCTCGCCAGCGGTCTCCGTGCCTTCTTCCGCCGGGGCCGCGTTGGGATCGACCTGATGCTGAATATAGAAGTCGTTATTCGCCCCCGCTACGACGGTGATCGGGAACTGGTTCTGGATTCGGATGTAGCCATCCGGCGCCCGAGTCTCGGTCACCTGGTAGGTGCCGGCCTCGATGTTCTCGAAGGTGACGAAGCCGTCTTCCTCGCCATCGTCGTCGTCGCAGACCTCATCTCCACCATCGAGCTGGTAGCAGGCACCAGTGACCGTATTGCGGTTCTGATCCTCGGCCTCCAGGCGCAGCGTCTCGTCACCCGGCCCAGGCGTCGGAGACTCGTCCGCGCTCCGGATTTGCCGGTTGCCTTCCGGCGTCAGCGTTTCACCCGTCTCCGTCGTCTCAGCCGCGCCGTGCTCGAACGTCACTACCGATTCTTGGCCGCCCTCTACCTCGACCGTCTCATCGGGCAGCGCCTCGAAGCCATCTGGGGCCGTCACCTGCTCGATGTTGTTCTCGCCGGGCAGCACATCGGTGATGATGACCTCACCATCACCGTCTTCATCGCGGAACGGCCCGAATGTCCCAGCAGCGTTGGTGACGTTATACGCGGCACCTGGCAGGGGATTGCCGTCCGCGTCCTCCGCCCTGATGCTCAGCGAGCCAGGGCCAGCTTGGGCTGTCGGCGTCTGAGCGGCTTCGGCATCAAAGCCGATGACTTCCGTCGTGGTCTGCCCGGTCGTTACCGAGATGGTCCGCTCCGCAACATCCTCGTACCCGGCTGGCGGTGCCGAGACCGCCAGACGGTGCTCGCCCGGCGGGACATCGAGGAAGGTGATCGTCCCGTCGTTGACGCCGTCATCATCGTCACAGAGTTCAGCCTCGGCGCCACTCGCCGGGTCGGTCAGCGTGAAGCAGGCACCCGCGAGCGGTTGCCCCGTCACCTCATCTTCTGGTTGAACGAGCAATGTGCCAGGCCCGTCGCCGGAAATGCGTGCGTCCCTTGGGGTATCGGTCGCCTCCGGGGTTTCCGTTGCCTCCGTCGCGTCCGCGGCCGCCTCAGCATCCGGGTCGGGATCGTGCGGGATGTAGTACTCCTCGCCACCCCCGGTGAAGATGTCCAACGGGAAGCTCCCGACGGACAGATAGCCGTCGGGGGGCCGCGTCTCGGTCACCGTGTACGAACCTGGTTCAACGCCTTCCAGGTTGACGAAGCCGTCCTCGTCGCCGTCGTCCTCGTCACAGACCTCGTCGGTCTGCGTCTCGACTTGGTAGCAGGCCCCCGGCACCGTCTCACCGGTAGCCCGATCCCGCGATTCCAGCTCCAGTGTCAGTCCCTCGTCGGGTTCATCCGTCACTTCCGGCTCAGGGGTCTCATCGCTATCCCGGATCACACGGGAGGCATCTTCCGTCGGGGTTTCGCCGCCGGTTCTGATCGTGTCGTCGCCGCCATCGTCGCCTGGTGCCGCATCGTCCGCGACCTGAACCTCAACCGTTTGGCTACCCGTCGTCACTTGGATCGTCTGGTCCTCAGCCGCCGCCTGACCGTCCGGCACGAGTGTCTCAACGAGGTCGTAGGCGCCCGGCTCCACCCCGTTCGGGAAGAAGAGCAGCGTCTGGCCATCCTCGGCGCCGTCATCGATGTCACAGGCCTGATTGACGAGCGTGTTCTGTCCCTCATAGAGCGCGAAGCAGGAGCCAGGGAGCGGCCTATCACTCTCGTCGGTTTTCACGACCGTCACGGCCGCCGTCTCGATCGCTTCCTTCACCAGCGTCTCACCGCTGGCATCGACGACGATGTGAACACGGGAATCGAACCCAAGGTTGATCTGCTCGTCGGAAGCCACCGGCTCGCCATTGACCAGGACCTCATACGGGAACTGGCCTGCCGGCGAGGTCAAGAAGACCTCATAACGGTTGTTGTCGATGGGCCGGAGCGCGAAATCGCCCAGTTGTTCGACACTCAGCACGTATTGCTCGCTAAACGGCGTCGCGCTGACCTCTCCCTCATGGGTGTCATAGAGGAAATACGCACCACCGCCGTCACCCTGCACGGTGAAGGTGACATCGGAACCATTGGGATCACCGCCTTGGCCGAGTGAGAAGTCGCCCTCGGGTGTCTCAACGAACGCGCGATAGGTGTATTGGCCGGGGGGCAGCAGGAAGCTCTCGCTCCAGATGCCACCGTCATCGGTCAGCTCCGACGCCGCACAGGTCGGATCGTTATTCGCAGGACAGCCGAGTGCCGTCTGAAATGATCCCGTCGCCACCACGCGCGTTGGCTCGGGAATCGGCGGCGGCGCATCGCTCCGCTGGGCGGCGTTCGATGGGATCGCGGCCAAGGGAAGAGGTCGTGGCGTCGCGGCCGCGACTTGAGCGAACGGGGCCAGGATTCCGGCCGCCAGCAGTAACGTCGCCAAGAGACGCACGATCCCCCCACCGGAAACGCGACGTGCCCGTGAAGAAGACCTTGATCGAGCGGTAGAGCGTGGAAACGGCGATTCAGCACGGCCAATGCGCATAGGAGTCCTCCGGCGTAACACGGTCTATCAGGAACTCGCCGCTTCCCACGTCGGGGAGACTGTCCCATCGACCGAACCAAGCGCGGCCACGCGCCATCGCGCGCCCGCGTCGAGACAGAGTAGGCCCGTTCGTGATTCGCTCTCCCTACCCTACCACGGCCTCCGCGCACGTCCAGCGTGCGCTAAACCCGTCGCACTTCTCTATACGCACGGCTGGGCCATTTCGTTCCGCGGATCACGCCGGCGTCCGGTATCGCCGTCGCTCCGACCTCGGCTTTACGCGCCTTCAGCTGGAGTCGGCATCAAATCCTCAGACCTGAATCGGCCTTGGTCTCCTCCCGTGGAATAGCTACCTGTTCGTCCGCGTCACTGGCTCGCGCGCGGCTGCCCACCGCATCGAGGCGGTCCAGCTCTTTCTCTTCGATCTCCAGCAGCAACTGGGGATCGATCAACGGGAGCATCGCGGCCAGCGGCTATGCCACCTGCAGGCTCCGCCCCGCCTCCTCCTTGGGCAAGAGCGCCACGTCCAAAACCTCGTCGAGTGTCGAGACCTCGACGAGATCGAGCTCCGAGCGGACGATCTCCGGCAGCTCCGAAAGATCCTTCGCGTTGCGCCGGGGCAAGATGAACGTCGTGATTCCGCCCCGGTGCGCGGCCAACACCTTCTCGCGCAGGCCCCCGATCGGCAGGACTTTGCCTCGGAGCGTGATCTCGCCCGTCATCGCCACGTCCTTGCGGACCTTGCGCCCCGTCAGCGCCGAGATCAGCGCGGTCGCGATCGTGATGCCGGCGGAGGGGCCGTCCTTGGGAATGGCACCTGCCGGAATATGGATGTGGATATTGCAGCGGTCGAAGTAGCCCGCTTCCAACTCGAGACGCGCGGCACGGCTCCGCGCGTAGCTGATCGCCGCGCGTGCCGATTCTTGCATGACCTCGCCGAGGTGCCCTGTCAGGATCAGCTCGCCCTTGCCCTCCATCAGCGTGACCTCGATCGAGAGTAAATCGCCGCCGACACTCGTCACCGCCGCGCCCGATGCGACGCCGACCTCATCTTGCTCCTCGGCCAGGCCGAACTCATACCGGGGCACGCCGAGATACGAGACAAGGTCGCTCGCGTCGACCGTGATCTCGGCCGGAGGATCGTCGCCGGCGAATCGACGTGCGACCTTCCGCGCCAGGGATCCCAGCTCTCGCTCCAGGTTCCGGACACCCGACTCCTCGGTGTACTCCCGGATAACCGTCCGGATCGCCGCGTCCGTCACGGTTAACTGCTCTGCCGACAGGCCATGCGAATCTAGAGCTTTCGGGAGCAGGAAGTCGCGCGCGATGGCGAGCTTCTCCAGCTCGGTATAACCCGAAACCTCAATGATCTCCATCCGGTCCCGCAGTGCCGGGGGAATGGGCTCCAACATGTTCGCCGTCGTGATGAAGATGACCTTGGATAGATCGAACGGCACCTCCAGATAGTGGTCCGAGAACGCGCTGTTCTGTTCCGGGTCGAGCACTTCGAGCAACGCGGACGCCGGATCCCCTCGGAAGGTATCGGTCCCGATCTTGTCGATCTCGTCCAACACCATCACCGGGTTACGACTCTTCGCGTCGCGCAGCGCCTTGACGACGCGGCCCGGCATCGCCCCAACATAGGTCCGGCGGTGACCCCGGATCTCCGCCTCGTCACGAACACCGCCCAGCGACATACGCACGTAGTTCCGCCCGATTGCGCTGGCAATGGACCGTCCTAAGCTTGTCTTGCCGACACCCGGAGGTCCGACGAAGCAGATGATTGGCGCCCGCAGCCGGTCACCGGCGAGTTTCCGGACGGCAATGTACTCGAGAATCCGCTCTTTGACCTTCTCCAAGCCATGATGATCCCGCTGCAGGATCGCCGCGGCCTCGTCAAGATCGAGCCGGTCTTCCGTCTGGACCGACCAGGGCAGTTCCGTCAGCCATTCCAGATACGAACGGATGATGCCGATCTCCGGCGAGAACGGATGTTGCTGTTCCAGCCGCTGGACTTGAACCAGCGCCTTCTCCTTGACCTCGTCCGGCATCCCGACTTCGTCGATCTTCTGCCGAAGCTCGTTCGCCATCGTCTCTTCGGCGCTGCCTTCGCCGAGCTCCTTCTGAATGGCGCGCATTTGCTCCCGCAGGAAGTAGTCCCGCTGCTGCTTGTCCATCCCCGCTTGCGCCTCGTGCTGGATCTGGCGGCGCAGGTGCAGCACGTTGAGGCGCTTCTGGATGATGACGCTGAGGCGCCGCAACCGCTTGACGGGATCGAGCTGTTCCAGCAGGTCCTGGCGCTGCTCGGTCGTGAACTCGGGGGAGAAGGCGATCAGGTCGGCGAGCCAGCCCGGCTCATCGACACCGCGGATCATCGTCAGCACCTCTTCCGGCACGTTCGGAAGCATGCTGATGTAGCTCTCGACCTGTTCGAGCACGGCGCTCATCGCCGCCTCGGCCTCGGCGCTGGTGTCGATCGGATCGTCGCGACGCGTCACCCGGGCGACGACGTAGGGGTCCTCCTGGACGATCTCCGAGACCACGCCGCGCGCCACGCCTTGGAGGATGACGTGCGCGTGCCCGCCTGGGCGCGAGATACGCTGTCCGACTTCCGCGATCACCCCGACCGGGCAGAGCTCGTATTCCTCGACCGGCAGCTCGTCGTCCGGCGTCCACTCCCCCTGGTCCGCGCCCGCCTCGCCGGATTCCTCGGCATCCTCGGCGGCATCGAGCGTCGCACCGAGGCTCCCGGCGATGGCGTCGGCAACCAGTTCCCGGAACTCGCCATCGCGCTCCGTCTCATCTTCCACGGGAGAGGCATCCGATGAGTCCGGATCGATGGCCGATGGCACCGGACGCTCCGTCAACACCAGCAGCAGGTGCGACGGCATCCGGCTGGCCCGCTCGATCACCATCGCCGATTCTTCATCCTCAATCGGGTATGGGATCGACATGTGCGGCAGGAGCAGCGTCTCATCGACGACCAAGACCGGCAGCGCGATGGGCCGGGCCTTCTTCGCCCGGCTGCCGCGAGCGCGGCTTGAAGGCTTCTTGTTTTTGGGCGGCGTTGTCGTCCCGGGCTGATCTTCCACCCGCTCGTCCGGCGAGGCGGCCGTCGCCGGAACCGAGCCGTCAGGGGACGATCCATTCGCCTCCTCGGGCGTGGACGGTCGTTTGCCGCGGGTCGCTGACTTCTTTGACGGAGTGTCTGAGGGCATAACCTCATCTTTCATGGACGGCATCACTGTCGAGACAGAACGCTCGAATCTCGACGAGCACCGTGGCAAATGTCTGGGGATGCTTCGTAGGTCAATCGGAGCCGGTAGCGCGGACACAGTGTTCGGAATGGCTCGCGTCCGCTCTATTCTACGCGTTATCGTTGCTCGGCGGCCACGTCGGCTACAGGGATACAGAGATCTTCCCCTGGTAGCCTGCGGCCGAACGGAAGTCCAGTGAGCATGCCTGGCCCCGTGCGGGCCGCCACACCGCCGCGAGCCGGCCCCCGCGCCTTGTCGAATCGGTAGGACCGGTGTAGCGTGCCCCTGACAGCCAGTGACATTCGCGGCGGGGACCTTCCCGGGCCGCGGAATGCCGATCTTCCCACCGCCACGTGAAGGAGATTCACTCGTGCCCCGATCCTTCCTTAGAGCACTATTTCGCCGCGGCCTGGCCATCCTGCTGATCCTAATCGTGATCGCCCCGGCTGGCGCGCGAAGTGTCGCCGGTCAGTCCGACGACGGCCTCACCGGCGACCAGCGATACGAGAGTCCCCAGCTCGGCTACGAGGTGACGTGGGACGATCCCTGGATCGTCGGCGAGCGCGCCACCCGTTCTCGCGACGTCCGGGAAGACCGGCTCGTCCTGGTCCATGACGACACCGGCGCCGAGCTGCTTGTCCACGGCCGCTTCACCGAGGACACGCCGCAGGAGGTGGTGGACGGGATCGTCGAGGATCGCCTCGGCGAGTTCGAAGACGTGGTCGTCGAGGATCAAGGCCGCCAGTCCGGCGTCGCGCGGGCCGTTCTCTCCTACACCGGTGACGACGGTGATGTGCAGGAGTACTTGGAAGCGTCTTCGCTGGAAGAGGATGAGAGCGTTCTTCTCGTCGATCTGATCGCGCCCTCCAGTTCGTTCGGCGCCACCGTGGACGCCCTGGGGGTGGTTGAGCTGGACGGCGATGCCGTCTTCAGCGAAGAACCCTCGCTGCCTGATAGATCACCCGACGACGGCACGGTGACGCCTCCGGCAGACGAGGGGCCGAACCGGCGCCGGCCGCGCCTCCCGACTGATGACGCCGCGGAAGAGCCAACCGAGGAGGCTGAGGCCGAGGACGCCGTTGACGGTAATACGTTCACCAGCCCGAACTTCGGATTCTCCATCTCCTGGGACGAGGATGTTTGGGAGGTGACGGCGACCGCGACCGATCCTGACTTCGATCAGCTCGTCCTTGACACGCGTGACAGCTCGCTCTCGCTCTCAGGCACGACGGACTTTGACGGCAACGTCGGAGAGTGTCTCGAGGGCGTGACCGCTTTTCTCTCCGCCGGGACGGAGGCGCTGGAGATCGACGATATCGACGTCCTCGAAGACGAGGATGGCGATCCCATTGAAGGCGAGGAGCGCGACCGCGCGTTCGTCGCCAACGAGTACACCGGCACCTTCGAGGGTGACGACGCCCAGTTTGTCTACTACGTGGAGTGCCGCACGCT
>DASYWB010000483.1:0-2882 GCA_035936495.1 Thermomicrobiales bacterium | reverse complement strand
TGACGCGCGCTTCCGCGCTGCCTTCGACGACGCGCCGACGGGCATGGCGCTGGTACGCGGTGACGGTCATTTTCTCCAAGTGAACCGGGCGCTGTGTCAGCTTCTCGGCAAGCGCTCCGAAGAGCTGCTGAACACGGATCTGCTCTCGCTCATCCGCCCCCGGGACCGAGCACGGTTGCGCCGCCGCCTCGAGCAGCTCCGTGGCCGGGAATCGACGATGGAGCAATTGGAAATCCCGATGCTGCATGTTGACGGGCGGCACCTCTGGGTAGACCTCGGCATCTCCGTGATCAATGAGGCGCGTGAAGCCGTGAACTACTTCATCCTTCAGGTGCAGGATACGACCGAGCGGAAAGCGTTGCTGGCCCGGCTGGAGCATCAGGCTCACCACGACTCGTTGACGTCGCTGCCGAATCGGGCCTGCTTCGCCGACCACCTGGAGCGAGCAACCGGTGAGGACCAGGAGGGGCAGGAAAGCATTGCCCTCTTATTGATTGATCTCGACGGGTTCAAGCTGATCAACGATAGCTATGGGCACGCGGCGGGAGACGGCTTCCTCCTCGCGGCCTCACAGCGCCTCGCCAACGCGTTGCGCGGTGACGATCTGATTGCCAGGCTCGGCGGCGACGAGTTTGGGGTTCTGCTCCGGAACGTGAACACGGTCAAAGACGCCAAGCGAGCGGCGGAACGACTCCTCGCGGCACTGAGGACGCCATTCCGCGTTGGCGGTCACGACGCGCTCATCTCCGCCAGCATCGGCATCGCGGTAGAGAGCACTGACCAGGCAAAGCCCGCGGAACTCTTGCGAAAGGCCGATATCGCCCTCTACCGGGCAAAGGACGCCGGCCGCGGAACCTATGTCGCGTTCCAAGCCCGAATGGCAACACCCACCATCGCAACGTTGGATCAGGAGCGAAGCCTACACCGGGCGATCACGTCCGGGAATGTAGAGGTTGCCTACCAACCTCAGCTGGCTCTGGCCACCGGGGGTATCGTCGGCGTCGAGGCGCTGGCACGCGTGACGCATCCGGATCTTGGGATGCTCCTGCCAAGCGACTTTCTGGCCCTGGCGGAGCAGTCGGGCCTGATCGTGGTGATAGGCTGGCACGTTCTAGAACGTGCCTGCCGCGACTGGCAGGATTGGTCACGGACATCGAGGTCACCTCTTCCGGTCCTGAGCGTGAATTTCTCGGCCCAGCAGCTCCAACAACCCGACTTTGCGAGCCACATCGAAACCATCCTGGGGGACACCGGGATGGACCCCGGGGCGCTGCAATTGGAAGTCTCGGAGCGGAGCTGGACGGTGGACCCAACGGGCGCGGCCAAGGTGATCGGCGAACTGCGGGCGATGGGCGTCCGCCGCTCGATTGATGACTTCGGCTCCGAAGTCGCGTCGCTTCTCCACGTCCTGGCACCACAGGTCGATGGACTCAGCCTATCACCATCATTTCTGAAGTCATTCCGGGGCCGGCGCGGCGGCATGGCGTTCGTGCGCTCGTTCGTTACCCTGGCGCACGACCTCGGACTGACCTTGACCGCGAAGGCCATCGAAACCGAAGGCCAGCTCGCGACCGCCCGGTCGCTTGGCATCGAGCGGGGGCAGGGATACTTTCTCGCGCCGCCGATGTCCGCCTCTCAGGTCTCCGCGCTCCTGGCCGACGACCATCACGTCGACCTCTCGATCCCAGTCCACCTGCCCCTCTCGGAATCCGCGCCGGTCGGCGCCTGAGCCCCGCTCGCGGAGCCATGATCGCCCCTGATAGCTAACAGCTGACGAAGGAACGCGTGATGCAGATCTATCTCGGTGGACCGATGTTCACGGCCGCGGAAGTTACCTACAATCTGGCCCTGGCGGCCAGGCTGCGCTCGCACGGGTTCGGCGTCTATTGCCCGAACGAGAGTGAGCCGATCAACGACAAGACCCGAACCGACATTACGGGCGAGAAGATTTATCTGGCTGACATCGAGGCGCTCGAGACAGCCAATGTCTATCTTTGCCAGGTCAGCGAAGACTCCGGCACCAACTGGGAGGCCGGCTATTTCGACTGCCTCGCCCGCCATGTCGATCCCAATCGCTATTGGGGTGTGATCGGATTGGCAACCGATATTCGCCTACAGTCCCGCCCAAATCCGGATCAGCGGGGAGCCGAGAACCAAGCTGGGTACGTCAACCAGTTCGTGGCCGGTGGGTTGCTGCGATCCCTGGGTATTTCTTACGATGAGGAATCGCTGATCAGGCGGCTGCTGAGCATTCGGGAAGATCATGAAGTCTTGGCCTCGCGATAGCCATGTCCATGTTCACGGTGTTTGGCCGTGGAACGCGATGGTCGTCTCCTGGGAGAGGGGGCATCTCGCCGCCATTCACGCGCCATCAGCGGAGGCGGGGCTCTAGTCCGTTAGGCTCGCAAGAGTATGGGACCAGCCCCGTCGTCTATCTCGACGGTGGCAACGACGGCATCGTCCGCGATGCCTAGCGGAGCATCGCTCGGAGGTGATTCAGCCTCGCCGGCGAAATAGACGGCGACGGCACCTTGGGCCATCGCCACGGCTTCCTCGATGCTCTCGCCCCACGTCCGGCAGCGCCGGCACGGCGGCATTCCACGCGCTACCGTCCGATTCCGGGGACAGGACAACGCTGTATCGTCGTATCATGATCCATCCTTAATACAATACGCGGTTAAAGTGGCTTATTCTCTCCTTCAAGTATGATGGCACTGAGGCACAATCCAGCGGCGCGGCGTTCAGCCTTCGTTCCCCCGTAAGGAGCATAGCGCGATGACAGGCTCTCGGACATACCGTCAGCAAATCCGTCCCCCGTTGCCGCTTCCAGCATTTCTCGTCGTTTTGCTCGCCGCGCTCATCGTCAGCGGGCCGGGGCTGAG
>DASYWB010000482.1:0-2116 GCA_035936495.1 Thermomicrobiales bacterium | reverse complement strand
CTGCTGAATCGTCCGGTCTTCGAGCGGGGCAATCACCCCGAAGACGACTTCGGAGAATGCTAGCGCTCCGATGGCCACGACCCCGGCAAGGAGGACGTAGCCGGGCCATGACTCATCGAAGCCCGGTCCGAGTATCCTCCTCGCCGCTTCTAGGAGCATGAGAAAGAGAACGGGCGCCAGAATCGTCCACCATTTCAAGCGCTTCAGATCCCGGTCAATTCCGGCGACCGGGACTGGTCGCGGTGTCTCACTCGACATGGGTTGCTCCATCGCGCACGGAAGCCAGAGAGACCGTATCCTCGGTAGCACAGGGCCATATTTCCTTCGCACCCGATTTGGGCCCTGCGTCACCCGAGACGGACATATCGGAGAGAAGCATCATGCTGATCGACCATGACATCGCTCGGGCGGATCTCCCTCGCCTGCGCCTCTTCACCACCGGTGGCACCATCGCCAGCCGCCGCGATCCGACAACCGCGGCCGTCGCGGTGGCCGCCTCGGGCGAGCAGCTGCTGGCGCGGCTCCCCGATCTCCCGGCACTCGCCGAGCTCGCCGTCGAACCCGTCGCGTCGGTCAACGGTTGGAACATGACCCCGGAGCTGATGTTCGACCTCGCGCGGCGCGTCAATAAGACGCTCGCCATTTCGGCCGTCGACGGGGTCATCGTGACCCACGGCACGGACACCGTCGAGGAAACCGCGTTCCTGCTCGATCTGCTCGTGTGGTCGCCAAAGCCGGTCGTCTTTGCCGTCGCGCTCCGCCATCTAGATGAGCTTGGCACAGATGGGCCTCGCAACTTGCGCGATGCGATCGCGGTGGCCACGAGTCCGGCGTCACACGGACGCGGTACGCTGCTCGTCGCCAATCAGATGATCCATGCCGCTCGATTCGTCACGAAGATACACACGACCAGCCTGAACGCGTTCGCATCTCCCGGGTGCGGTCCGGAGGGCTTGCTCAACGGGATCGCGGTCGAGTATCTCCACCCACCGCGCACCCGCCAGGTGATAGAGGTCGACCGTGTAGAGACACGAGTGCTTTTGCTGAAGGCGTACGCAGGAGCCGACGATAGCCTGTTCCACCACGGGATCGCGGCAGGCTACCGTGGCTTCGTCATTGAGGGGACCGGCTCGGGGAACGTGCCGGCCGCGATGGTCCCCGGAATCGAAGCCGCGCTCCATGCCGCCATTCCCGTCGTTCTCTGCTCGCGCGTGTCAGAGGGGCCGCTGACAACCACCTACGGTGGCGGACCGGCCGCCCACGGCGGGGGCCATGACCTCGCCAGCCTGGGCGTGATTCCAGCGCCGGGCCTACCTGGACAGAAAGCACGCGTCATGCTCATGGTCGCCCTAGGACTCACCAGCGACCGTGAGATCATCCGGCGCATCTTCCGGGACGGCACAGGTGCGTGATTCGTTAGCTTTGGCCGAGCAGCGCCTCGAGCTGCGCGCGATCGATTGGGTGCTCGAGCGAGAGGTCGATGCCGGCCTCTTCCAACGTCGCCCGGAAACGGGAGACCAGAGCCATCTCCCGGTCGTTGAGATCGTAGCCGTGGGCAATCAGCGCCGCGTTCAGGTCCTCGCGCGCCTCCACGCGGAAGGCGGCATCCGTCATCGCCTGCTCGGCGAGCCGCGTGAGGAGGTCAATACGCACGTCGTCATTCACGGTGATGCGTTCATCCCAGTCTCGGCAAACACTCGGGACCAATCAGATGTCACCATTGTACCGCCACGGTTCCAGCCCTGACCGATACTCAACCTGACGGTCTCCTCCGATGCCAGTTGGTTTGCGCTTGGTACGCCATTGCCGCGGCAACGATCGTCTCTTCAGTCCAGGGTGCTCCCAGGATCTCGAATCCAGTCGGCAATCCACGTTCCCCGAAGCCATTCGGCACCGTGATCGTCGGGAGGCCACAGAGGTTGCCTACCGCCCCGAGGCTCGGCCCACGCTGTTGTCCAAAGTACGCTTCGAACGACGCATCGATCGGGGGCGCTTCAAAGAGGAGCGTTGGCGCGACAATCCCGTCGAACGTCGCCAAGGTGGCGCCCATTTGGCGCATGCCGAGCCGCCGGACACGAAGGGCTCGCAGATAGTCGACCGCCGGCAGGGTCAGCCC
>DASYWB010000481.1:0-3408 GCA_035936495.1 Thermomicrobiales bacterium | reverse complement strand
CCACTGCACCGCGCCTTCGATGCTCCGAGCGTGAGGTTCTCTCACCGAAAACTCGCGGACCCTTGCCCCCTCTCCGGACGCGCGGGAAAGGGCGTATCACGTGGCGCACGTCGGAGTCTCAAGCGCCACCCTTCAGCCGGTGTTCGTATCACTCGCCGGATGAGTGAGCCTGCTCTAACGCCGACTGAACGAGGGATGGCACCTGAGATGGGGTCTTGGCGACGTGGACGCCGGCCTCTTGCAGGGACGCCATCTTCTCGGCCGCCGTGCCCGCGCCTCCCGAGATGATCGCGCCCGCGTGACCCATTCGCTTGCCGGGAGGAGCTGTTTGGCCGGCAATGAACCCGACGACCGGCTTGGTGACGTGCGCCTTGATAAACTTGGCTGCTTCCTCCTCGTCCGTGCCGCCGATCTCGCCGATGAGAACGATCGCCTTGGTATCGGCATCGGCCTGGAAGAGTTCGAGGACGTCGACGAACGAGGTGCCGATGATCGGGTCACCGCCGATGCCGACGGCGGTCGACTGCCCAAGTCCGGAGCGGGTGAGGGCGTCGACCACTTCGTAGGTGAGCGTACCCGAGCGCGAGACGAGACCAATGGGGCCAGGCTCGTGGATATAGCCTGGCATGATGCCAATCTTCGCCTGGCCGGGTGTGATGAGCCCTGGGCAGTTTGGGCCGATGAGGCGGGCGCCTTTGCTCTTGACATAGGCGAAGACGGGGACCATGTCGTTGACTGGAATCCCCTCGGTGATACAAATCACCAAGGAAATGCCTCCGTCCACCGCCTCGTAGATCGCGTCCGTGGCAAAGCGGGCCGGGACATAGATGATCGACGTGTTGGGTTTAGTCTCCTTAGCTGCCGTGGCAACCGTGTCGAAGACGGGGACTCCAGCAACGGTCTTGCCTTTGCCGCCCGGCGTGACGCCAGCAACGACATTGGTGCCGTAGTCAACCATCTGCTCCGTGTGGAATGAGCCTTCGCGGCCGGTGATCCCTTGAACTAGCAGCCGGGTCTCGTTGTTGACCAAGATACTCACGCGACTTCCTCCATGTCCCTAACGCGCTGACCGGCGTGGGCTCGTCCCGCCCGGCTACCTGACGGTGGTGGCTAGCGGGCTTGGGCGGCGGCCACAACTTGGGCCGCCGCTTCATCCATCGTCTCGACGGCGGTCAGGCCCGCTTCGGCAAGGACCGCACGCCCTTCCTCCGCGTTGGTACCGGCCAACCTAACGACTATGGGAGCGGCGACCTCGACGCGGCCAAGCGCCTCTCGGATTCCCTGCGCGACCACGTCGCCTCGGGTAATTCCGCCAAAAATGTTGATCAGTATGGCTTGCACGTGAGGATCGGCGGTAACAAGCTCGAACGCCTTGGCAACTTGATCAGCGCTCGCGCCACCCCCCACATCGAGAAAGTTCGCCGGGTCGCCGCCATTCAGCTTGACCGCGTCCATCGTTGCCATCGCGAGACCGGCGCCGTTGACGATACAGCCGATATTGCCATTGAGCTTGACGAAGCTGATGCCGCTTCGGCGTGCCTCGAGCTCGGTGGCGTTCTCTTCGGCCATGTCCCGTAGCTCTTCGAGACCGGGGTGTCGAGCGAGCGCGTTGTCATCGAAGCTCATTTTGGAGTCGATGGCGAGCCACTCCCCATCTCCCGTTAGGATCAACGGGTTGATCTCGACGAGTGAAGCATCTTCCTCGATGTAGGCCTTGTAGAGCCGTTGGGCGATGGCGGCGAAGCCGTTGACCTTATCAGCGGGCAGGTCCAGGGCGAAGCCCATTCCCCTGGCTTGGTAGGGGTGGAAGCCAAGGAAGGGGTCAGCGAGCTCGCGGACAATGCGCTCCGGGCGTTCCCGGGCGACCTCCTCGATATCGATCCCGCCCTCGGCACTCGCCATTACGAGGACCCGGCGATTCGGCCGGTCAAGAACGACCCCAAGATAGAACTCTTTCGCGATATCGGCGCCCCGCACGACGAGGACCTTATGGACGGTATGCCCTTGAATGTCCAGGCCCAGGATGGCCTCCGCCGCATCGCGTGCCGCCGAGGGGGACTTGGCGATCCTAATGCCGCCAGCTTTGCCCCGGCCGCCGGAGTGAACCTGGGCTTTGATCGCGACCGTGCTGCCGAACGACACGGCGATCCGCTCCGCCTCATCAGCCGTGGTCGCGACCTGCCCCTCATTGGTCGGGATGCCGTGGCGGGCGAGGATCTCGGCCGCCTGGTATTCGTGGATGTTCACAGAAAGCTGCTCCTTTGCGACGGCACCCGGTGGTCCGAAAGGTCAACCTGGATCTCGCGCCGTCGGGCACACGGCGGCTAAGCCGGCGCATCCTAGCACAGACGCCACGAAGCCCGGGTGATTGAAGCGGATAATGGCTGTACGCGTTCCACAGGCATGTAGAAGTTCAGACAGACGTGAGATGGTTGGGGAGATGAAGGGAGGGGAGCAGGCCGAGTCTTTTGGTGGTGCGGATGCGACCACGATGCCAGGAGCTCCCCTCAGGGGCAAGCAGAGCAAGCGAAACCGGCGACGGCTGCGGCAGAGCGGCCTGGGCGGCGGTTTCGGGGTGGCCCAGCGGCGACCGCGGGTGGCCCGGCAGCTGTCCCAGGCGCCGGAGCTGGACCCGGCCCCCGAGCTGCGGCTGCGCTGTGTCGAGTACGCCCACGCCGCCAGGCGCGCCCCGATGCCCCCCGCGTCCCCACGACCAAGCGCCCGCCCACCGCGCCGTCCCAAGATCAAGGGGCGGGTCGAGCGGCGCAACGGCACCGTCCGGCGGGAGTGCTGGGCGTGCGACGCCGGGGCGCTGGACCTGCCGACGCGCCCGCAGGCCCTCCGGCAGTGGGAGACGACGTCCCCTACCGCGCGACTCCACCAGGCCCTCGGCTCCCAGACCCCTTGTCAGCATCTCGCCTCCCTCGCTGTCGCACATGTATCGAACTAGCACAAGGCATTGACAATCGGGCAGGAATGCTATAAACATATCGTACAGGCGTTTCCAATAGTGATCGCGTTCGTAGGGCTCCGGCCGATTGGCAATGCCACGAGTCTCGTTCCGTCGGAACCGTCACGAAAGTTTTCAGGTTTTTGTTTGTCGTGGGAAGCCATGGCCAGGAGAGTTCGGACGGAATGAGTGATCGTACGTTAACGTGCCGCGACTGCGGTGAAGCATTTACATTCACCGCGGGTGAGCAAGCTTTTTATCAGGAGCGCGGGTTCTCGGAGCCACAGCGCTGCCAGTCGTGCCGCGCATCCCGGAAGGCGCAGCGCAACGCCTCCGGCTACGATTCGGGCGGCGGCGGCTACAGCTCCGGCGGTAGCGGCTATAGCTCGGGCGGTGGAGGATATAGCTCCGGAGGCTCCGGCAGCTCTGGTGGTTACAGCGGTGGTGGAGGGGGAGGT